>NZ_JBMFOO010000035.1:0-15087 GCF_049969575.1 Thermodesulfovibrio sp.
GATTCCTTTTCGCACCCACAAGGGATGCAAGGACAACACGGTGTTAAGAAAAAGGTAAAAACTCCTTTTGAGAGAGTTTTTGAACGAAAGGATGTAGCAGAAGAAATAAAAGAGGAATTAAATATGAATAGATTTTTAAATGAGGCAATAAGTAGTGTTTGACATTTCTTGGCATAACTTTGTAGTATTTACAGTATGATTAAAATTGCTGTGATTGATGGACAGGGTGGAGGAATTGGTAGTTTTATTATTAAATCTCTCAGGGAAGCCTTTGGAGATAAAATAGAAATCCTGGCACTTGGAACAAACGCAGCAGCTACAGCAAATATGATGAAGTGTAAAGCCAACAAAGGAGCTTCTGGTGAAAATGCCATTGCATGGAATGTTAAAAAAGTTGATGTTATAATAGGTCCCTTAAGTATCCTCGTGGCAAATGCAATGATGGGAGAGCTGACTTCAAAGATGGCTGAGGCAGTAGGAAGCAGTTCAGCAAAAAAAATCTTATTACCAATTAATCAGGAAGGCATTGAAGTTATTGGGGTTGTAAAAGAACCCCTTCCACATCTTGTGGAAAAATTAATCCTTCATATAAGGGAGGAGTTCAATGTGTGAGGCAAATGCATATGTTATCAAAAATGGACAGGAGGAGATTTATTTAGAGAGTGTTGATATACTGAGACCTGAAGGCAATCAGATATATCTTCGGAATATATTTGGAGAGCAAAAGGTTTTTAAAGGCAAAATTAAAGAGATGTCTTTACTGAATCATAAGATTATTCTTGAAGAAGAAAAATAAGCTCAAATCCTGTAGAATGCTCATTCGCTTTATTGAGTTTCAGGAACATGACCCCAGCTTGAACATGGCAGTTGATGAAGCAATTAGTATTTTTGTACGTAAAGGCAAAGTTTTACCCACTTTTAGACTTTATGGATGGAATAAAAAAGCAATAACAATCGGAGAATTTCAAAAAATTGAGGAGATTAATCAAGCCTTTTGCATTGCCAGTGGAATTCCAGTTATTAGAAGACCAACTGGAGGCAAGGGCATTTTACATTATGACGATATTACATATAGCTTTTCCTGCAGAAAAGAAGGAAAATTTCGAGGAAATCTTTTTCAAACTTATGAAATTTTAAGTCACCTATTTGCAAAAGCTTTCAATTTAACAGGAATCCATGTTGAGTTTAAAAAAGAAAAAAGAACTGTAAATAAAAGCTCTTTGTGTTTTGCTCGTTCTTCTTTTGGAGAGTTATGTTTTAAAAATGTAAAGATTATTGGTTCTGCTCAGAAAAGATGGGTTGATGGTTTTCTTCAGCAAGGAACAATTCCTGTGACAGTTAATAGAGATTTATTAAAAAAAGTTTTTTTGTGTAATACAGAAGAAGTAAATACAATTTTTGGTATAAAAGAATTATTTGATAGTTTTGAGATTGATATTTTTCAGGAAAATATTAAGAAGGCTCTGAAGGATGATGGTTTTGAGATTGTTGTTGAGAATCTTCAGCAAGAGGAGCTTGCTCTGGCTCAGATTTTACAGAAAAATTATCAATCCTTATGTAATAAGACAGAAATGCAGCAAAGACAACCATGCTTATATAAATATGAGCAAACTGAATGATGAATTGGTAAACAGCTACAAGTATAGTTCCCACACGAGGAATTATTGCCAGTAGAGGGCTAAAAGAAAGAATAATTCCACCTGCTAAAAGGTATATTACAAAGAGAAGTCCTGCTCTTGCAATTGATTGAGGATAAAGAATTATTAATTTTTTTGTTTCTTTTATCGTTTCTATAACTGTGAAATTTTTTATAAAAATTCCAAAAAATCCAAAAAGTGTGAATGTTATCCATAAAAGAAAAACAATAACACCAGTAAGAAGCATACTTAAGTAAATAAAAACACTAAAAAACATTGAAACAGACTTCCATTGACTTAAAAATTTTACTATCTTAGAGCTTATTTCACTTAAAAATCCGAAAATAACACTTAAGCAAATAAAAATAATGAGAGAGAAGACGGTGAAAAAAGCAACTTTCCAGAAAAATTTTTTACCATTCTGATGAAATCCTTTTAAAGTAAAAACTTTCCCTTCTCTTAAATACTCACACATTGTTCCAATTGTGCCTGACAGAATATAAATCCAGAGGCTGATGATTAATATAACATAGAGGAATAAAGTAATTATGAAAATGATGGCAAAAATCAAAAATTTTTTCATAATGTTTACAGAAGATAAAAATATTTCAATAAAACTGCCTTTCAATATGTCTGTAAGATCAATCCCAAAAATGACAAAAAGAATTCCAAGAGGTATGCTGAGAATAAAAAATAGCCCGAAAAAGCTGATAAATAAAAATGCAAAATGTATCAATAGTAATTGATAGTTTTTATGAACTGTTTTTAAACCATCATTTATGCAGATAAAAAAATTCAAGATTGTTTTACACCTACCACTGTTATATTAAATTCATCAGCTTTTTCAATAACTTTATCTCTTTCTATTAAAAAAGTTTTTTCTGCTTCAAGGGCTAAGACCTTAGCATTAGCTTTTCCCATGATTATTATTGTATCCACTCCAGCAGCAGGAGGGTCAAGTTTTAAATCCTGCTGAGGTTTGCTAACCTTTACTACAACCGAATTTTTTACAAAACTTCCTGCTCTTAAAATTGTTTCATCTGTCCCTTCTATTGCTTCCACAGCAATTACAGATCTTTCTTTTACTACTACTGTTTGCCCGATGTCAAGTTCACCAATTTTTTTTGCAATTCTAAATCCGTATTCAATGTCTTTCCATTCTTCTTTTGTAGGTTTTCTTCTTGTAAGAACTCCCTGAGTAGTAAGTAACTCTGGGCAGAATTCTGACAAACAGGCAATTTTTATTCCTTCTTTAAAAAGTTCTTTCTCAACTATTTTGAGAAGTTCATTGTCTCCTCTGAGTTTAGCCGAAAAAAGCATTTTTATTGCTCTTAGGTCAGGCTTAATTTTTTCTCTTTCAAAAATAATTTTTTTAGGCACTTTACCTGTTAAAATCACTTCTTTAACATTATTTTTTTTTAAAAAATCTATAATCTCTCCTGCCTTACCTATGTTTATCCATTCAAATAAGTCGCTGTATTTGCTCAATTCATCATTGGCAAGTCCCTGTAAGGCGACTGTAATAACTCTGTAACCCCTACTCTGTAGCGCTTTTACAGTGATAAGAGGAAAGTAGCCTTCGGCAGCAATGACTCCTATCTGCATATTCCTCTTTTGTTTGCTTCTATGAATTCTATTAAATGAATGATTTCAGGAATCTGAGGAAGCTCTTTTTTAACTTTTTCAATCGCTTCTTTTAATTGAAGTTTGTCTCTGAATAGAATTTTATAAGCTTTTTTTAATATATTGATGGTTTCATCACTGAATCCTCTTCTTTTAAGTCCTACAGAATTCAATCCATAAAGTTTTGCTCTTGGACCTGAAGCCATTGTAAAGGGAGGGACATCCTGTCCAACTCCGCTAAAGCCTCCTATCATTGCATGAGCACCTATTCTTGTAAATTGATGCACTGCAACTAATCCTCCAATAAATGCAAAGTCTTCAACTTGAACATGACCAGCTAATGTGGCAAGATTTGCCATGATTACTGAGTTTCCTATTTTGCAGTCATGAGCAATATGGACATAAGCCATGATAAAATTATTATCTCCGATTACTGTCCAGCCATCTCCTGAAACACTTGCTCTATGGATTGTTACATATTCTCTGATGGTATTGTTACTGCCAATTTTAACTCCTGTTGGTTGTCCTTTATATTTAATATCCTGCGGCGGAAAACCTATTGATGTAAATGGAAATATTGTGCAGTTTTCCCCTATTTCAGTTATTCCTTCAATTTGAACATGATTAATAAGACGTGTGCCTTTGCCTATTCTAACATTGTCTCCAATTATACAATAAGGACCTATAACTACATCTTCATCTATTTCTGCTTTAGAACTAACAATTGCTGTTTTGTGTATTTGACTCATTAACCTTTACCTCACTTTGTAACCATTGCTGTAAA
This sequence comes from Thermodesulfovibrio sp., assembly GCF_049969575.1. Classification (NCBI taxonomy): domain Bacteria; kingdom Pseudomonadati; phylum Nitrospirota; class Thermodesulfovibrionia; order Thermodesulfovibrionales; family Thermodesulfovibrionaceae; genus Thermodesulfovibrio; species Thermodesulfovibrio sp. The sequence goes on from NZ_JBMFOO010000035.1 coordinate 4,045, forward strand.
TTCTGCTTCTGTGGTAATTTTTTCATTAACTTTAGCAATACCTGAAAATTTCCAAACTCCTCCTCTTCTATGAACAACATTGACTTCAAAAACAATTTGATCTCCTGGAGTAATAGGCTTGCGAAACTTAACCTTTTCTATGCTTAAGAATAAAACACCTGTTCCTTCTATACCTGATTTAAAGGCAAGAACACCTGCTACCTGAGCCATTGCTTCAACTATCAGAACCCCTGGCATTACAGGATTTCCTGGAAAATGTCCCTGGAAAAAGGGCTCATTTATTGTAACATTTTTTATTCCTATAGCTTTTTCATTGGGTATAATTTCTAAAACTCTATCAACCAGCAAAAAAGGATACCTGTGAGGGAGAATATTCATTATTTCTTTAATATCAATCATCGCGAACCTCCTTTTTAAGCTTGCTCAAGTTGTTTAATTTTTTCTTCAAGCTCTCTTACTTTTCTGTAAAGCTCTGGAAGTTTTTGAAAAATTGCATTTGCTTTAAGCCACTCTCTGTGAGAAAATACAGGTATGCCTGAGTAAACTCCCTTTGATAGTTTTCCAGGCATTACTCCAGATTTTGCTGTAATTATTGTTCCTGCTTCAACTTCTACATGGTCAGAAATACCGACCTGTCCTGCGAGTATGCATCCATCACCAATATTAGAGCTTCCAGCAATTCCTACCTGTGCAACGATTATACAATTCTGTCCAATTTTTACATTGTGTGCAATTTGAACAAGATTGTCAATTTTCGTCCCTTTTTCAATAATTGTATTTCCTGTTGTAGCTCTGTCTATTGTAACACAAGCACCAATTTCAACATCATCTTCAATAACTACTCCACCAACTTGCGGAATTTTATGATGTTTGCCTTCATGGAAGATATAACCAAATCCATCAGAGCCAATGACACTTCCAGAATGAATTATTACTCTTGAGCCGATTTTAACTTTTTCTCTTATTGTAACATTAGGATAAATTATACAATCAGAACCTATTAAGGTTTCCCTGCCAATAAAGACAAAGGGATAAACTACAGTGTTGTCTCCTATGTAAACATTTTCTTCAATATAGACAAAAGGATAAATTGTTACATTATTGCCAAGTTTAACTGTATTAGCCACCAATGCTTTTTCGCTTATTCCTTTATGTGTATGAGGTTTTACATAAAAGATTTCAAGAAGCTTGGCAAAGACAAATTGAGGATTTTCAGTAATAAGTTGAGGTTTGTTTATCTCTTCAATTTTTTCTTTTACAATAAATGCAGAAGCTTTACTGTTTTTAGCAGATTCAATATATTTTGAACTTGCTATGTAAGTAATATCGCCTTCCCGGGAATCTTCAAAGCCTTTTACTCCCGTTATTTCAATATTACCATCTCCCTCAACTTTTGCATTAAAAATTTTCGCTATTTCAAAAAGCTTCATTTTTTCCCTTTTTGCTGGGATGTTTTTTGATTATAAAGTGATATTATTTTATCTGTAATATCAACCTCAGGAGTTGTAAAAATGATAATCTGTTCAACTTTTTCAATTATGAGACTATATCCTTCTTTTTGAGCATATTCATTAATTAGTTGTTTTATTTCTTTAAACATGCTCTGAGTAATTTCATTCTGTTTTTTCTGAAGCTCCATCTGATAATCGGCTGCTGTTCTTTGAAGTTCTCTTCCAAGACGATCAATTTCATCTTCCTTAGCTTTTCTTGCATCTTCACTTAAAACAGAGCGTTTTTTCTCAAGTTCGTCCTTTAAGGTTTGAATTTTTTTCTGTTTTTCTTCAAGAATTTTCTGTCTCTCTTCAAGCATATTCTGAAGTTGTCCTACAGCTTTTTTCCCTTCCTCTGACTCATTTAACACCCTGTAAACATCAACCACTCCAATTTTAAGCTCTGCACGAGCAACTGAAACAAAAGACATTGTTAAGAAAACTGCAACTACCAGAAATAGAAATTTTTTCATTTCCTTTTCCCTCCTGTTTTATTGTTTCAATTAGAAGAATGAACCAAATCCAAACTCAATTTTTGACTTTGATTCTCCTTCCTTTCTATTAAGATTTATTCCATAGTCTATTTTTACAGGACCAAGTGGTGAAAACCATCTAAAGCCAAATCCTGTTGTATATTTTATATCAGAACCAAATTTTTCACCTTCATTGTATCCTTTACCCATATCAACAAAGAGTAATCCTTTTAACTTCATTTCAGCTACAATTGGGAAAAGATATTCAATGTTGAATATTATTGCTCTTTTTGCTCCAATTGGTTTATTTTTACTGTCCTTTGGTCCAGCTTCACCATACCCAACGCCTCTTATCGTATCAAGTCCACCAATATAAAATCTTTCATAAAGTGGATATTTTTTACCAAAAAGAGTATCAGACATGCCAAGCCTTCCTCTTAAATGTAGCGTTGATTCTTCAAATACTGGAATATACCAACCAAGATCGAGTAAAGTTTTCCAGAAACCTGTATTTCCTCCAAGACCTGCTGTGGTTAAATTTAAGGAGTATCTTCTTCCCTGACTGGGATCAATATAACTGTCACGGGTGTCGTTTATTATTTGAAATGTAACAGCACTTGTAAGAAGGTTTCCTTCCATGTCTTTTATTATAATATCAGCATCTGTTGCAACATCTGTAACTCTGGATTTTTCAATATCATAAGTTACTGAAGCAGACCAGTCTTCTCCATACCTTTTACCAAATGTAAAAGACAAGCCTTTTGCATCTCTTGTGTAGTTAACATACTCTCTTTTTTGTTTGTAAATGTTAAAACCAAAAAGCAATGGTTTGTCCATAAACCAGGGATCTCTAAAAGCAACTGTGTAATAAGAACTTCTTCCACCAAGTTCTCCTCTTAGAGTTAAGGAATAACCTCTGCCAAAAAGGTTATTTTGAGTGACATCAACCATACCTATTAGATTGTCAATTGAGCTATAACCACCACCTATTGTTAAAAATCCTGTTGGTTTTTCTTTAACATTAACATCAAGATCAACTGTTTTGTTGTCTGGGTTAGGTTTCTGATTTATATCTACAGTTTCAAAATACTGAAGATCTTCAAGCCTTTTTTTACTTTTCTGGATTTTTGATGCAGAGTATTCATCTCCTTCATCAACCCTGATCTCTCTTCTTATTACTTTGTCAACTGTTTTGGTATTTCCTGAAATATTTATTCTTCCGATGGTAAATTTATCCCCTGGTTTTACATTGTAAATTACATCAACTGTTAATTTTTCTTCATTTGGAATAACATCAGGAGAAACACCTGCAAGTGCATATCCACGATCAGAATAAAATGAAGTTATTGCCTCCACATCTTTACGCATCTTTGCTTTGCTAAATATTTCTCCAGGTTTTAGTTTTATAAGCTCTTTAAGCTCTTTTTCTTCTTTACTGTCTCTGTAACCTGTGAGTTTAACTGAAGATATTTTAAACTGCGGACCTTCAGAAATAGGAATTGTTATTGTCATCCATTTCTTGTCCTGAGAAAACTCAATCTTTGGCTCTCCTACAGAAACTTTTAAATATCCATTGTCATAGTAAAGGTCTTTTATTTTCTCTAAATCCTGCATCATCTCATATTTTTTATAAAATCCACTACCAGTAATGAAGGAGTAGAACTTTCTTTCAGAGGTTGACATAACTTTCTTAATTTTTCTTGAGGATATTGCTTTGTTACCTTCAAATTTGATTTCTTTTATTTTTACTCTGTTACCTTCATCTATAACATAGGTAAGTTCAACCTCTTGTTCTGTTTTTTTCTTTAATACTGGAACGATTTTAGCGAAATAATAACCTTCAGATTCATAAAATGCTTTAAGCTTTAACGCATTATCATTTATAAGAGTTATATCTGCAATAGCTCCTGGAGTAACTCCAACAACTTCCTTGAGTTTGTCTTCATCGTATTCTTTATTTCCTTCAAAGCTTATTTTCACAATTGTTGGTTTTTCCTTAACAGTATAGATTACCTTTACACCACCTTCAAAGGGCTCAATATCAACTTTTACATCCTCAAAATACCCCATTTTGTAGATTGATTTAATGTCTTCAGAAATTTTTTCCTGAGAAATAACTTCACCAAGTTTAAGAGAGATCTTATTTTTTACCGCAGCCTCTTCAATTCTTTTAAGCCCTTTAATCTCAATGGCTGTAACTACAGGAAGTTCCTGGGCAAAAGACTTCAATGTAAATAGAAAAACAAACAAAATTATGACAACCATTGCTCTTTTCATAAAAACCTCTTTTTTAAAAGTTTTTAAGTATATCATAATATTTTGAAAAATTGAAATACTTCAAAAAGCTTTTGATGGACAAGAGTTTTTATATCTTCCATATCCTCTTCTGTTTGAGCTTCAAATCTTAAAACCAATGCAGGCTGGGTATTTGAAGCTCTTATCAAAGCCCATCCTCTGGGAAAGTTTACTCTTACTCCATCTATGAAATTGCACTCAAATTGCTTAAAATGCTCTTTAATTTTTTCTACAATCAAAAATTTTTTTTCATCAGGGCAGTCAATTCTTATTTCAGGTGTGCTTTGCATTTTTTTTACTCCCTTTAAAAGTTTTTTTAATCCATAAGGTTTACCTGATTTTTTTATTATTTCTATTAATCTCAATGCTGCATATATTGCATCATCATATCCGAAATATCTATCACTGAAAAATATATGACCACTCATCTCTCCTGCTAACACTGCTCCTTCCTCCTTCATCTTTTTCTTTATAAGAGAATGTCCAGTTTTCCACATAATTGGAGTTCCGCCGAATTTTACAATTTCCTCATACATTACCTGTGAGCACTTAACTTCGCCAATTATTTTTGATTGAGGGGTATTTTGTAAAATATCTCTTGCAAATATAATAATTAGCCTGTCTCCCCATACTACATCGCCATCTTCATCAACAACTCCTATTCTGTCTGCATCTCCATCAAAGCCAATACCAACATGAGCTTTTTCAGCTATTACAGTGTTTATCAAATCCTGAATATTTTTCATAACAACAGGATCAGGATGATGATTTGGAAATCTACCATCAGGCTCGCTGTAAAGCTCTATAACCTGAGCACCAAGTTTTTTTAAAATAGCAGGAGCAACTATCCCAGCAGTTCCATTTCCAGAATCAACAACTACTTTAATTTCTTCAAAAGATTTAAATTGATTTATCATGTAGTTAATGTAGTCATCAAGGATGTTGTATTTTTCAATATTTCCGATTTTGTTAGAGTGAATAAAATTTTTATTTTCAATAATTTTTCTTAATGTCTGAATTTTCTCTCCATATATTGTTTCCTTACCAATGCTTAATTTGAATCCGTTAAATTCAGATGGATTATGACTTCCTGTTATCATTACTCCACCATCAACTGGAAGATTAAAAAGTGAAAAATACTGAACTGGAGTCGGGCATAGACCTATATCAATAACACTTACACCACTTTCAGTAATACCCTTTATTAATGCCTTTTTTAAAGGCTCTGAACTTAATCTTGCATCCATTCCAATTGATAATTTTTTCGGTTCTCTTCCAATCTCATTAAATATTAAAGAAACAAAAGCTTTTCCAATTAAATAAGCTACATTTTCAGTGAGGTCTTTTCCATAAATGCCTCTTATATCGTATTCTCTGAATATTCTATCTTCCATAAAGATCCTCAAATCTTTTTATATCATCCTCTTCAACATATTCTCCAACCTGAACTTCTATTATTTCAAGAGGAATTTTACCTGGATTTTCAAGTCGGTGTAGGGTGCTTTTTGGAACATATACTGATTCATTTTCGTGAACAAACTGTTCTTTTTCACCAATTTTTACCTTTGCTGTTCCTCTTACAACAATCCAGTGCTCAGATCTATGATGATGCATCTGAAGTGAGAGAGCTTGTCCTGGATTTACTGTGATTCTTTTTATTTTGTATCTATGTCCTGTTTCAAGAAGAGTAAAACTTCCCCAAGGTCTGTAAACAGTTGTATGCTCTTCAACCAGTGGAGCTGCCTTATGGGAAAGAATTTTGACAATTTCTTTAACTTTCTGACATTCACCTTTTTTTGCAATGAGCAATGCATCTTGTGTTTCCACAACCACTGTGTCTTGAAGTCCCAAAGTTGCGATAACTCTTTTGTCGCCAACAATTAAGCTTTCTTTTGTCTCTATGTTTATTGACTCTGCAAGTACTGCATTTCCTTGCGAATCTTTTTCAAGGATTTCATAAAGAGATTCCCAGGAACCTATGTCAGACCAGAATATGTTTACAGGAATCAGTGCTGCTTTCTGTGTTTTTTCCATAATAGCATAGTCAATTGATATCTCTGGAAGAGTTTGAAAATCATTTAATACTCTTTCATAAGATTCTTCAAAGATTTTACCAAGCTGGGGAGCATGTTGTTTAAATTCTTCAATTATTGTATCAGCTTTGAAAGCAAACATACCCGAGTTCCAGAAGTAGTTTCCTTCTTCAATGTATTTTTTCGCAGTTTCAATGTCAGGTTTTTCAACAAATTTTTCTACTTTAAAAAATTTTTCAATTTCAGGCGCTCGGACTTTTATATATCCATAGCCTGTTTCAGGACGGGTTGGTTTTATTCCAAATGTTACAATGTGTCCTTTTTTAGCAATCTGTTCTGCGGTTTTTATATAATCTATAAATTCTTTATCAGGCTTAATGAGATGATCAGATGGGGAGACAAAAAATATTTCCTCTTGAGAAACTCCTTTTTCCATTGCATATCTTATAGCCAAGGCAATTGCAGGAGCTGTATTTTTTGAATCAGGTTCAAGAATTATCTCGAATTTGGGATCATTTTTTAATTTTTTTGAAATTTCTTCAATTTGATTAATAACATAAAATTTGTGTTTGTTATTTGTTACAACGAAAAATTCTGCTTCTTCATAAAAACTGAGTCTTTTCAATGTGTTCTGAAAAAAGCTTTCAGCCTCTTGAGGATGTAACTTTAAAAACTGTTTTGGAAAGTTTTTTCTTGACAGAGGCCATAGCCTTGTTCCAGAGCCGCCTGCTAAGACTATAAATTTCATCTGGACTCCTTAAAAATAATCATACTGTTTAAGTTTTCTAAGAAGTCTGTCTTCTTTATCAAGAGATTGATTTACAAATTTTTCTACATATTTAGCAATTATATCAGATTCAAGGTTAACTTTGTCTCCAACTTTTTTTAATCCAAGAGTTGTCATCTTTGCAGTATGAGGAATAATCACAACTGTAAAGGAATTTGAAAATAAATCAACAATTGTAAGACTTACTCCGTCAACAGCAATAGAGCCCTTTTTTATACAATATCTGAGAATTTCCTCTGAGGCTTCAATTTCTATCTTTAAATCATTCCCTATCTTTTCAATTTTTTTTATTTTCCCAATTCCTTCAACATGACCACTTACAAGATGGCCTCCAAGAGGAGTATTAAGGGTAAGTGCAGGCTCCAAATTAACAGAATCACCCTTTTTTAGCTCACCAAGTGTTGTTTTTTGAAGTGTTTCATGAGATATATCAAAAGAAATTATGTTTTTTGTTTTATCTATCTCGCAAATTGTGAGGCAAACTCCATTAACACAAATACTGTCGCCTATCTGAGAGCTCTCTGTTAATTTTTTTGAAAATATTTTTAGCCTTGCTCCTTGAGCAATTTTCTGGATTTCATGAATTTTTCCAACTTCAACAATAATTCCAGTAAACATTACTTTATAATTTTACCAATTCTTTCAAGTCTTGGTTTGTGATTTTCATTATCCCAGGACCAGTATATGATGAGTGCTTTGCCTTTTACATCCTTCAGATCAACAAATCCCCAGAAACGGCTATCATAGCTTTGATCACGGTTGTCTCCCATTACAAAAAGCTTTCCTTGAGGAACTTTTACAGGTCCAAAATTATCGCGTGGATCAAGGTCTCTTGGATGAATATATGAATCAGTATATCTTGCATAGGGCTCCTTAAGTTCAACTCCGTTAACAAAAACTTTTTTATTTCTTATCTCTACAGTATCTCCTTCAACTGCTATAACTCTTTTTATGAAGTCTCTGCTTGGGTCTTCAGGATATTTAAAAACTATAATGTCTCCTCTTTTTGGTTTTTCAAAAACAAGAATTCTTTGATCTGAAAAGGGTGGATGAATTCCATAAATAAACTTATTTACCAAAAGATGATCTCCTATTAAGAGCGTTGGAATCATTGAACCTGACGGTATTTTAAAGGCTTGAACAATGTAAGCTCTTATGAAAAGAGCAATCAATATTGCAATGCCTATGCTTTTTATATATTCAAGAATTTTTTTGCCTGTCATTTATCCTCCTATTCAACTTTTAAAACTGATAGAAATGCTTCCTGTGGTATTTCAACTCTTCCAATTTGTTTCATTCTTTTTTTCCCTTCCTTTTGCTTTTCAAGTAACTTCTTTTTTCTTGTTACATCACCTCCATAACATTTTGCTAAAACATTTTTTTTAAGTGGAGCAATACTTTCCCTTGCTATAACTTTGCCTCCAATAGCAGCCTGAATTATAACTTCAAAAAGCTGTCTTGGTATTACTGTTCTTAATTTTTGAGCTATTGATCTGCCTTTCCAGTAGGCTTTGTCTTTATGAACAATGACAGATAAAGCATCTACTGGCTCTCCATTAATGAGTATGTCAAGTTTTACAAGTTCGCTTGGTCTGTATCCGATGAATTCATAATCCATTGATGCATATCCTTTTGAAAGGGACTTGAGTTTATCATAAAAGTCCCACAGGATTTCATTTAATGGCATTTCATAAACAAGAAGAACTCTTTCTTTTGTGATGTATGAAAACTCTTTCTGAATTCCTCTTCTTTCCTGACACAACTTTAGAATTTCTCCTACAAACTCTTCAGGAACAATTATTGAAACCTTCATAAAAGGCTCTTCAATTCTTTCATAAATTTTGGGTATTTTGCTTGGATTGTCAATGAGATATTCACCTTTTTTATCAACAATTTTATATCTTACTGTTGGAGCTGTGCTTATCAGCGAAAGATTAAACTCTCTTTCAAGTCGCTCTTTTATAATTTCCATATGAAGCAAGCCTAAAAAACCGCATCTAAAACCAAATCCAAGAGCTGCTGAGGTCTCTGGCTCAAAGAAAAATGAGGAGTCATTAAGTCTTAGTTTTTCAAGTGCAGATTTTAATTCTTCATATTGATTTGTCTGTACTGGATAAAGTCCACAAAATACCATTGGTTTAACTTCTCTGAAACCTGGTAGAGGCTCACTGGCAGGAGTCTCTGCAAGAGTCACCGTATCTCCTATTTTTGTATCAGAAATATTTTTAATTCCAGCAATAATAAATCCAACTTCACCTGCTGAAAGCACTTCAATGTCTTTTGGAAAAGGAGTAAGTATCCCAAGTCTTTGAACCTCGTATTCCTTTGAAGTTGCCATTAGTTTTATTTTCATCCCAGGTTTAATTTTTCCATCAAAAACTCTAACAAGAATAATAACACCTAAGTAATTGTCAAACCATGAATCAAATATCATTGCTCTGAGAGGCGCTTTAGGATCACCCTTTGGCGGAGGTATTCTTTTTACAATTGCTTCAAGAATTTCTTTAGTTCCAATACCTTCTTTTGCAGAAGCAAGAATTGCTTCTGAACTGTCTATCCCAAGAATGTCTTCTATCTGTTTTTTTACTCTTTCTGGATCTGCCTGAGGAAGATCGATCTTATTTATAACTGGAATTATTTCATGATTGTGATCTATTGCGAGATAAGCATTTGCAACTGTTTGAGCCTCTACCCCCTGTGTAGCATCAACAACAAGAAGACTTCCTTCACAACAGGCTAATGAACGGGATACTTCATAGGAAAAATCTACATGTCCTGGAGTATCAATAAGATTCAAAATATAAGTTTCACCATCCTGAGCTTTCCAGTTAAGCCTTACTGCATGAGCCTTAATAGTAATACCTCTTTCTCTTTCAAGATCCATTGAATCAAGAATTTGTCCCATTTTCCCTCCAAGATTAACAGCACCTGTAAACTCAAGGAGTCTGTCAGCAAGGGTAGATTTTCCGTGATCTATATGGGCAATTATTGCAAAATTTCTTATTCTCTGCATAATTCTCTTAATACTGCCACTGCGCCTAAAACACCACCCTTGTCTACAAGGCTTGATGTAGTGATTTGCACAGCTGAGGCAAGGGTTTTCATTGCTCTTTTTTTAGCTTCCTGAATAGCTGTCTCAATATAAATATTTACTGCCTGAGAAAGTCCTCCAGTTAAAATGATTTTTTCTGGTCTGAAAAGATTTATTAAATTTGCTATTGCAGCGCCAAGGGCTTTACCTGCTTCTTTAAGAACAGCTCTACAAACAGGATCACCTTCCATTGCTACTCTGTATATGTCTAAAGAAGTTGCTTTGTAAAAATTTCCTTCATAGAGCTCTTTTATATAACTTTCTTCACCATTTTCGAGTTTTTCTGTTAAACTGTCTTTTATTGCTCTCGCTGAAGCATACAGTTCCGCACATCCTAAAGAACCACAACTACAGGATTTTCCTTTATAATTTATGCTCATATGTCCAACTTCCATTGGAAACTGAGCAATTTTTCCATTAAACCATAAACCACTACCAATGCCTGTTCCAAGTGTAAGAAGAATAAAATTTTGAACACCTCTGCCTTCTCCAAAAAAAGCTTCTGCAACTGTTGCTACATTTGCATCATTATCTATTTTTACTTCCACATTATATCTGTTTTTTAATTCTTTACCCAACGGATAATTATTGAAAAATGGGATGTTGGCTGCCTCAATTACATTGCCTTCAGTATCCACCAGCCCAGCAACACCAGCTCCTATTCCAAGCACATTAAATTCCTTCAAAATACTGTCCAGTTCATCAATGATTATTTCCATTGGATTACTACCAGTTGGGAATTTACATATTTTTATAATTTTCCAGTCTTTTGAGATTATTCCAATCTTGATATTTGTGCCACCTATGTCAATTCCAATGTAATGCATAAAAAAATATTATATCATAAATATAGAATATTGTTAGCTATCCTGAT
>NZ_JBMFOO010000036.1:0-14955 GCF_049969575.1 Thermodesulfovibrio sp.
CTTTCACGACAGTTTTTACTTCTTGCTGAACAATCGTTCTAATTTCCTCTTTCACAATAGTTTTTACTTCTTCTCTTATAACTGTTCTCATTAACTCTGCTAATTTTTTTTCATCCATTTATGACCTCCAGGATAAAAACTTTGCCACCTATAATATCAAATTAAAATTGTTGACATCAAGTTTTAATTTTTGTAATTCCATCCTTGAATATCCTGCAAAAATTTCTGAAAAAATTGAATTATTCGTTAAAACAGGATCTATGTCATCAGAAATAACCCCGGCTTTTACAAGCTCATGCCAGTAATAGGTTCCTCTGATTGGTGAAAACTCTGTTAAATGAATCCTTACTTTTAATTTTTTAAGAAACTCTACTCCGGCTTTCACCTCTTCAAGACTTTGCCTGGGAAGTCCATACATTATATAAACTCCTATTTCCTGAGAAAGAAAACCCGCTTCTTTAAGATATAAAACTGCTCTTTCAAGTTCTTCACATGTAACCTTTCCTCCGGTTTCAATCTGCCTTTTTATATTAACTGTCTCAAGGCTTAATCTTAATGTCTTAAATCCAGCTTTTTTCATCAAATAAGCAAGTTCTTTATCAATATAGCGGGCATGAAGTCCATTGGGAGTGTGAAATCTTGCCTGTAAATTTTTTTCAAGTAGTTTTCCAATCAGAGGCTTTATATGAGTATCAGCTTTGTATAATAGAGCATCATCATAAAAAGCAAAATCTCTTACTCCAAGGTTGTATAGTCCTTCAATTTCATCAACCACTTCATCTATATTCCTTTGTTCAAAGGATTTATATAACAAGGAAGAAGCACAATAAGGGCATCTAAAAGGACATCCTGTTGAAGTTAAAATCGGCGCATAAGGCATTTCTTTGTAAAAGTTCATCTGCCACCAATATTTTGGCTTATTGTTTATTCTTTCAAGCTTTAATCCGAAGTATTCAATTACTTTAATTAATTTGTCATCTATCTGTCCTTCATAAATAAAGTCAGCATTTGTATTTTTTTCTGCATGTTCTTTGTAAACAGTAGCATAAATTCCTCCAAGAATAATTGGAATGTCTTTGAATTTTTCTCTTAGAATTTCTATAACTTCCTTTACTCCGTACCACCAGTAAGCCATAATAGAAGTAACTAAGATAAGGTCAACAGAGCCAGCAAAGCTCAATTTTTCAATGAATTCTTCTCTGGTGCATCCATATCTTCTATATTTTTTAGGTATATTTTTTAAAATTTCGGGTTTTTCAATAAGCTCTGTCTTATACTTTCCTGTTCCATATTTTTTTACTTTAAAGGAATCACAGCAGTCTATCAAGAAAAGTTCAACATCAAATTGACTAAGGAATTCAGCTACTTTTAGCAATCCAATTGGTCTTGCCCAGAAATTATAGGCAGCAAAGTCATAAATCCAGGGATTTACAAGAAGACACCTTAGTCTCATGCAAGTTTTCTAAAAACAACAATAAATCCTGTGTGAGCAACCATTCTTAATGCTGGTCTTAGGCTTAATCCCTCTTTTTCCCATTTTCTCTCAAGAATTTCAAATATGCCGATTTTATGAAGTGTTTGATAAAAGTTTTTTTCAAATTCTTCCATCAAACTATATATTTGCAAAACTGTTGTCAGGTAGCATCCCAGAATTCCACCAGTTTTTAAAGCATTCACCACCTTATCAAGAAAAAGCCATGGTTCTGTTAGGTCAAGAATTGCTCTATCAAAGTCTGATTCTTCTATTCCTTCAGCAATGTCTTTATTTAAAAGAATTAATTGCCCTGTAGTCTCATTTCCAATGAATTTTTCAATATTTATCTTTGCGTTTTCATAAAAATCCTGTCTTTTTTCATATGAGACAACTTTGCCTTTTTCTCCAACTGCTCTTAAAAGATAAAGAGTTAAGGCTCCAGAGCCTGTTCCAGCCTCAAATACTTTTGCTCCAGGAAAAACATCAAGAAGAGTGATAATTCTTGAAATATCTTTTGGATATATTATTTGAGCTCCTCTTTTCATTTTAAGAATGTATTCTTCAAGGGTAGGGCGAAAAACAGTTAAAGTTTCGCCATGAGATGATTTAATTTTAATTCCATCAGGCTTACCGATTATTTCATTGAAAGAAACATTACCCTTATGAAATGAAAAAAAAGCGTCTTTTTTTAATTTGACAAGATATTTTCTTTCCTTTGAATCTATCAGAATAGCTAAATCACTTTCTTTGAATACTGACAAGCTGACCTCCAATAAAAAAGCGGGCGACGGGATTCGAACCCGCGACCTTCAGCTTGGGAAGCTGACACTCTCCCGCTGAGTTACGCCCGCAAAGGTATATAGTTTTTTATATCATCATGGATGAAAATATGTCAACTTTTGAAAATTTTTGGTAAAATATAAAAATGGAAGTTGAATCGCTAAAAAAATCAGTTTTTATCAGTCCTACATTTGGAAATCTTTCATTTCAGCAGGTTTTTGAAAAAATAATTGAGTTTGTAAAGGAACAGCCAGACAGACAATACAATTTGATAGTAGGAAGCGATTCTTTTCCTGGAGAAGAGACTGTATTTGTAACTGCAATAATAATTCATAGAAAAGGTTCTGGTGGAAGATATTTTTATAGAAAAATAAAGCATGAAAAAGTGGATAGTTTAAAGTTGAGAATTTTTACTGAAGCCTCACTCAGCCTTGAAGTGGCAGAGGCTTTAAAAAAGAAACTATCGGAAAATGGAGTTTCAAGATTACCTGTTGAGATTCATCTTGATGTAGGAAAAAATGGAGCAACAAGAAGTATTGTTAAAGAACTAATTAAGATGATTGTTGGTTCAGGATACATTGCTGTAACAAAACCTGATTCTTTTGGTGCCACAAAAGTAGCAGACAGGCATACAAATTAAAGCCGGGAATGGGATTTGAACCCACGACCAGTCGATTACGAATCGACTGCTCTACCGCTGAGCTATCCCGGCATATTTATATCTTATCAAACTCTTCTTTAAAGTATCGATAACTGTCTTCATCAAAAAGGCAGAATTCTACAATTTCCACAGTTGTATTCTGATTTTTTAGATATTCTAACACTGTTTGAATTAAAATCTTTGCAACCATATCTTTGGGACATCCATATATTCCAGAGCTTATTGCAGGGAAGGATATGCTTTTTAATTTATATTCATTGGCAAGCCTGAGACTGCTTAATACCGCATTTCTGAGTTTTTCTTCTTCGTTGCCTTCACCCCATTTTGGTCCAACAGCATGAATAATATATTTTGCTTTTAAAGAACCAGCAGTGGTTATTGCTGCAGAACCTGTTGGTACAAAGCCAATTCTGTCACTTTCTTCTTGTATGATCTGTCCACCTTTTCTGACAATTGCACCAGCTACTCCTCCACCGTGTTTGAGATAATTATTGGCAGCATTAACTATTGCATCTGTATCCCTTTCTGTAATGTCTCCAATAATTATCCGTAATGTTTTTCCATTAATTTTTTTCTCCTGCATCTTTAAGCTTCACCTCTAAAGCATCTAATTAGCAAACTGGAGAGTTTCAAAATTCAATGCGAGAGGAGGGATTTGAACCCTCACGGATCTCTCCACTGGATTCTAAGTCCAGCGCGTCTGCCATTCCGCCACTCTCGCTTATTTTTTATTTTAAAAATTTTTTAAATATTTAATCCAATGTCCTTTCTGTACTGCATGCCTTCAAAGTGAATTAACTCAACAGCGCTATAAGCTTTCTGCCTTGCTTCTTTTATATCTTTTCCTAAGGCAGTAACACCAAGAACTCTTCCTCCATTTGTTACAACTCTTCCGTTTTCATCAAATTTAGTACCTGCATGAAATACAATTACATCTTTTAATCTTTTAACCATTTCAAGACCTTTAATAGGCAGTTCTTTCTTATATTTTCCAGGATATCCTTCTGAGGCAAGAATAACGCATAAAGATGATTTATCTTTCCATTTTACATCTATTTTATTCAACTTTTGCTCTGTTATTGCCATAAAAATATCAACTAAATCAGTTTCAAGCCTTGGCAAAATTACCTGTGTTTCAGGATCACCAAATCGGCAATTAAACTCAAGCACATAGGGTTTGTTATTGACAATCATAAGTCCTGCATAAAGAATGCCTTTATAAACTATTCCTTCAGATTTTAATCCTCTTATTGTTGGCTTAATTATTGTTTCAATGATTTCTTTTTCAAGCTCTGCAGTAATAATTGGATTTGGACTGAATGTTCCCATGCCTCCTGTATTTGGTCCTTCATCATTGTCAAGAAGTCTTTTGTGATCCTTTGATGTAACCATGGGTACTATATTTTTACCATCTGTAAAAACAAGATATGAAGCTTCTTTACCCTGAAGATATTCTTCAATTACCACTTTATCTCCAGCAGAGCCAAAAATTTTTTCTTTCATAATAAGTTTTAATGCCTCAATTGCTTCTTCATACCTATGGCATACAAAAACTCCTTTGCCTGCTGCAAGTCCATTTGCTTTTACAACAATTGGTGTGCCTTTTAGTCTTATATATTCTTCGGCGTGAGTGTAAGAGGTAAAGACTTTATATTCTGCTGTTGGTATTTTATGTCTTTTCATAAATTCCTTTGCAAACACTTTGCTACTTTCAAGTTGAGCAGCTGCTTTTGTTGGACCTATTATTTTTCTTCCCTCTTTCTGAAATGTATCAACAATTCCCTTTGCAAGGGGGTCTTCAGGTCCAACTACTGTAAGATCAATCCACTCATATTTAACAAAGTCAACCAGACCAGAAAGATCTTTGTTCTCAATTTCTATGCATTCTGCCAGATCTGAAATTCCTGCATTTCCAGGCACACAGTAAATTTTATCAACCACTCTTGATTGGGCAAGCTTCCAGACAATGGCATGTTCTCTTCCCCCTGACCCTATAACAAGGACTTTCATCTTCTGTCCTCCTCTGTCTTTTTTACTAACCAGTAAACTATACCCATTATAAGAATAGCAGCTATCAATGAAGTTATAAATTCAATTGTTTCATGTTTTAATGTTGCTATCATCGTCTCTCTTATTACAGTAACAAGAGCAACTCCAACAAAAACACTTATTTTGAATTTTCCTCCTTTAAGATGTGTAATTTCAGTGTTTAAAAGTTCAAGCATAACCCATAGAATAAGAACTGAACCAAGTGCTGTTACGATTGTCTGCTCTAATTTACCTGATAATATTTCATATATATCTTTTCCGCAAAGATAAGTAACAGCAACAGTAATAATGCTCAATCCAACTATTAGCACAAGACTTACAACTTGAGAAAATATCTCACCATATCTTACAAGTTGAATTTTTATTCTGTATGCAGGGGAATAACCTTTTATTTCTTCCTCAAGGTATGCAGAGGTTATAATATCAAGATTTATGTCAAGTATTTTATTAATTGAGATTAAATATTTTTCTCTATTATGTTCCATTTCCTCACAAAGTATATCAACGCAGGCATTTCTTATAATATTTATTGCTCTTGTCATAAAATGAGGATCTACACCAACTTTTTCATGCTTTTGACCAATTCTTATCAGAGTATCGTAAAAGTAGTTATCATATCTACCAGAAAAAAGACTTATAAACCAGGTTCTTACAAGTCTCATTACATGCTTTATTAATGATTCATTTTTAAAAATTCTTTTTGCTGAATCTGTCTGGATGATCCATTGATAGAGAGCTCCTACAACTTTTTCAGCTCTTTTTTCCATAAGAGGCTTAAGTTCTGATAGCCTGGCCTCATCCTCTTTTGTAAAATAATAATTTGCTTTAATTTCTTTAAAAGGTCTCATCTTAGTGTCTGAAATGTCTTATTCCTGTAAATACCATTGCCATACCATATTGGTCTGCTGCATCAATTACTTCCTGATCTCTAACAGAGCCACCTGGCTGAATTATAGCTGTGACTCCATTCTGAGCAAGGACATCAATGTTATCTCTGAATGGGAAGAATCCATCAGATGCAACAACAGTTCCTTTTAATGAACTCAAGGCATGCATGGCACCTATCTTTGCTGAAAATACTCTGCTTGTCTGACCAATGCCAAGCCCCACTGTTCTGTCCTCTCTTGCATAGACAATAGCATTTGATTTTACATGTTTGCAAACCTTCCATGCAAATTTCAAAGCTCGCCATTCATCCTCTGTGGGCTTTCTTTTTGTTACAATCTTAGCCTGAGCAAATTCATCCTCAAGAGTATCCCACTGCTGGACTATGAATCCACCGATAATTCTCTTTAAATCAAAACCTGATGGTTTAATTTTATCAGAAAGAGCTGGAAATTTCAGTAATCTCAGATTTTTCTTTTTTGAAAAAATTTTCAATGATTCTTCATCAAATCCAGGCGCAATAATAACTTCATAAAAAGTTTGAACAATTTCTTCTGCTGTGGTTTTATCTACAACTCTGTTAAAAGCAATTATTCCACCAAAAGCACTTACAGGATCACATTCAAAGGCTCTTTTATAAGCATCCAGAGGATTTTCAGCAATAGCAACTCCGCAGGGGTTATTGTGTTTTACAATTACACAGACAGGTTCTTCAAATTCCGAAGCTAAAAGCACTGCTGAATGAGTGTCAAGATAGTTATTAAAGGACATTTCTTTGCCCTGTAATACTTCTGCATCTATCAATGATGGTGTTTCATTCAATGCATAAAGTGCAGCTTTCTGATGAGGATTTTCTCCGTATCTCAATGTTTGCACCATTCTTAATAGCAATATCCAGTCTTCTCTAAAACCTGAAGGTTGAGTGTTGAAGGCTGAAGAGCTGATTTTATCAAAATAATCAGCAATTAAGGCATCATATCTTGCCGTGTGAGAAAAGACCTTCTTTGCAAGTTCAAATCTTTTCTCAATAGAAACTTCTCCCTTTTTAAGATCCTCAATTATGGAAGGATAATCATCAGGGTCAACAATAACTATCACATCTTTGTAGTTTTTAGCAGCAGCCCTCAGAAGGGTAGGTCCGCCAATGTCAATGTTTTCTATTGCTTCTTCTAAAAATTGCTGAAGGCTCAGTGCTGAAGGCTGAAGTAAATGTTTTTTTGTAACAGATTCAAATGGATAGAGATTGACAACAACTATGTCAATAGGTTTAATTCCAAGCTTTTCCATTGAATCTATGTCATTTTTATTGTCCCTTCTTGCAAGTATTCCACCGTGAATAAGTGGATGAAGGGTTTTTACCCTTCCATCCATAATTTCAGGAAATCCTGTATACTCTGAGACATCTATTACATTTATATTAGCTTCCCTTAAAATTTTTGCCGTTCCACCTGTGGAAATAATCTCCACCCCAAGCTGAACAAGTTCCTTTGCAAAATCTATTAATCCCCTTTTGTCAGATACACTTATTAATGCTCTTTTTATCACTCGAGCACCTCCCTGTGGTATTCCTGTATTGATTTTACTTTAATTTTACTTTCTTTAAGCCTTTTTATGGCTTTAATAATTGCGTTAGCTCCTGAAATGGTTGTGGTGTAAGGAATTTTATATTGCAATGCTCCTCTTCTTATATACATTGAGTCCTTTTGAGCTTGCTTTCCAAAAACCGTGTTTATTATAAAATGAATCTGTCTGTTTTTTATTAAATCAAGGACATGGGGACGACCCTCTTGAAGTTTATTTATAGTTTCTACATTTAATCCCCTTTCTTTCAAAAATCTGGCAGTTCCACGAGTGGCAATCACTGTAAAACCAAGTTCTATAAACTCCTTTGCAATAGGAACAACAAGAGCTTTATCTTTATCCTTAACACTTATAAATACTTTTCCACTTAAAGGAATTTTACCCATTGCACTCATCTGAGCCTTGGCATAAGCAAGTCCAAAGTCTTCATCTATTCCCATTACTTCACCAGTTGATTTCATCTCAGGACCGAGAATAACATCCACTTCAGGGAATTTATCAAATGGAAAGATCGCCTCTTTCACTGTAACATAGGGCATTTTTATATGACTTGTAAGTCCAAGTTCCTTTAATGTTTTGCCAACCATAATCTTTGATGCCATTGCTGCAAGAGGAATTCCGATGCTTTTGCTGACATAGGGAATTGTTCTTGACGCACGGGGATTTACTTCTAAAACATAAACCTCTCCATCTTTTACAGCATACTGAACATTCATCAATCCTTTTACTTCAAGTTCCTTTGCAATTGAAATGGTTTCTTCTTTAATTTTTTCAATTATCTCTTCTGGAAGACTGTAAGGAGGAAGTGAGCAAGCAGAGTCTCCAGAATGAATTCCTGCTTCTTCAATGTGCTGCATTATACCTGCCACAATCACATCAACTCCATCGGAGATTGCATCAACATCCACCTCAATGGCATCTTCAAGATATCTATCAATTAGCACTGGATGGTCTTCTGAGGCTTTTAC
Organism: Thermodesulfovibrio sp.; assembly: GCF_049969575.1. Lineage (NCBI taxonomy): Bacteria > Pseudomonadati > Nitrospirota > Thermodesulfovibrionia > Thermodesulfovibrionales > Thermodesulfovibrionaceae > Thermodesulfovibrio > Thermodesulfovibrio sp. The sequence continues at coordinate 8,399 of NZ_JBMFOO010000036.1, forward strand.
TGCCTCTCTCATATATCTACGCAATGATTCTTCATCATAAACAATCTCCATAGCTCTTCCACCAAGCACATATGATGGTCTTACAAGAATGGGATATCCAAGTTCATTTGCTATTCTTAAAGCTTCTTCAAGGGATATGGCTGTTCCACTTGGAGGCTGTTTTAGATTTAATTTATCCACCAACTCTTTAAATCTTTTTCTGTCTTCAGCTCTGTCGATGGCATCAGCCTTTGTTCCAAGAATATTTACACCATGAGCTTCAAGAGCCTTTGCAAGTTTTAAAGGAGTCTGACCTCCGAATTGCAGTATCACTCCAAGAGGTCTTTCTCTTTCAATAATATGTAAAACATCCTCGAGTGTTAGTGGTTCAAAATAAAGTCTGTCTGAAGTATCATAATCAGTGCTCACTGTCTCTGGATTACAGTTTATCATTATTGTTTCGTATCCAAGCTCTTTTAAACCAAAAACTGCATGAACACAGCAGTAGTCAAACTCAATTCCCTGTCCGATTCTATTGGGTCCTGAACCAAGAATTATTACTTTATTTTTATTTTCAGTAGGAGGAGCATCAGCATCTACTATGGTTTGGTTTTTAAAGGTAGTGGCTTCAGGTTGAAGACGATAAAATTCTTTTTCATAGCATGAATACATATAGGGAGTATAGGCTACAAACTCTGCTGCACAGGTATCAACAAGTTTGTATACTGGTTTAATTTTAAGGTTTGCTCTTAATTGCCTTATTTCTTCTTCTTTTTTTTCAGTAAGCATTGCTATTCTTTTGTCAGAAATGCCGTTTTGTTTGGCTTCAAAGAGAAGATCATGGTTTAATTCTTTAGTTTTCAGTCTGTTCTCAATCTCTAAGATTTCTTTTATGTTGTTTAAAAACCATGGGTCAATACCGCTCAATTCATATATCTCCTTTATACTGAATCCTCTACGAAGAGCCTCTGCTAAGTACCAAATCCTTTCAGCATTAGGATTTTTAATTCTCCATCTTATTTCATCATCAGAAGCATTGAGTTCCTCAAATCCGTATGAGCCAATCTCAAGGGAACGAATTGCCTTTCCAAGTGCTTCTTTAAATGTCCTTCCTATTGCCATTACTTCTCCAACTGATTTCATCTGGGTTGTAAGCACAGGATTTGCCTCTGGAAATTTTTCAAAAGTAAATCTTGGAATTTTAACAACCACATAATCAAGGGTAGGTTCAAAGCTTGCAGGTGTTATTCTTGTTATGTCATTGGGAATTTCATCCAGTGTGTATCCAATAGCAAGTTTTGCCGCAATTTTTGCAATTGGAAATCCTGTTGCCTTACTTGCTAAAGCAGAACTCCGGGATACTCTTGGATTCATCTCTATTATACACATTCTTCCATTTTCAGGATTTACTGCAAACTGAATGTTGCTTCCACCTGTGTCAACGCCTATCTCTCTTATTGCTTTAATGGCACTGTCACGCATAACTTGATATTCTCTGTCTGTTAGAGTCTGTGCCGGGGCAACAGTGATGGAGTCTCCTGTATGAACACCCATGGGATCAAAGTTCTCAATTGAGCAGATTATAACAACATTGTCTGCTCTATCTCTCATTACCTCAAGCTCATACTCTTTCCATCCAAGAAGACTTTCTTCTACAAGAACCTGACTAATAGGACTCAGCTTAAGCGCTCTTTCAAGAAGTTCTTTAAACTCTTCTATGTTGTATGCGATTCCTCCTCCAGTTCCACCCAGAGTAAAAGCAGGCCTTAAAATTGCAGGAAAACCTATCCATTCAATTAGTTCAAGTCCTTCTTTTAAATTATGAACTGTTGCTGAGCGAGGGACATCAAGCCCTATTTTTGTCATTGCCTGTTTAAAAAGTTCTCTGTCCTCTGCTTTTTTTATAGCCTGTAGATTTGCTCCAATAAGCTCAACAGAGTATTTATCAAGGATTCCTGCCTCTCCAAGCTCTACGGCAAGATTTAATGCAGTCTGGCCACCCAATGTGGGAAGCAAAGCATCAGGTCTTTCCTTCTCTATAATTAATTCAAGGATTTCTGCAGTCAAAGGTTCAATGTAAGTAGCATCAGCCATTGAAGGGTCTGTCATAATTGTTGCGGGATTAGAATTTACGAGCACTACTTCGTAGCCTTCCTGCTTTAAAGCTTTACAGGCTTGAGCACCAGAGTAATCAAATTCACAAGCTTGACCAATTATTATTGGACCAGAACCGATAATCATTATTTTTTTAATATCTGTTTTCTTTGGCATATTATTTCAGAAGCTCCTCTAATCCTTTCAATCTTTCTTTTTCCCTTTGAAGGGCAAGTGTTTTTTCATAAAGTTTTTTTATTTTTTTGTCCTTTAACATTTCCTGAGTTATTTGACAAGAGCTGATACCAAGTTTTTTCTCAAGTTTTTTGATTTCCTTTTCATAGGCATTTATGTAATCTTTGCAGATATTTATCTCACGCATGGTAGAAATGAATATTTCATCATATTTTACAGGCATACATACCTCACGATGTTTTTACGATTTCCATAAATCTTTCAAATACATCAAGGGCATCATTTGGTCCTGGTCCTGCTTCAGGATGATGCTGAACCGAGAAAATTGGATACTCCACATGCTCCATTCCTTCTTCTGTTCCATCATAAAGGTTTTTATGAGTCAGCCTTACCTGATCTTTAAGACTTGCAATATCAACACAGTAGTTGTGATTTTGAGCTGTAATGGAAATTCTTCCTGTTTTTAAGTCCTTTACTGGATGATTGCCTCCATGATGACCGAATTTAAGTTTGTATGTCCTTCCTCCCAGAGCAAGTCCTAAAAGCTGATGACCAAGACAGATTCCGAATAGAGGTTTTTTTCCTATAATTTTTTTAACATTTTCCAATGCGTAAGAGAGAATTTGAGGGTCTCCAGGACCATTGCTTAACATCACACATGAAGGATTCATCTCAAGAACATATTCAGCAGGTGTTTTTCCGGGGACAACATAGACGGAAAATCCGACTCTTTTTAAATTTCGGAGTATGCTCAGTTTTACTCCATAGTCATAAACCACACACAGAGGTGCCCCCTCTTTATTGAAGTACATGTAAGGCTCTTTACACATCATAGCACTGACATGGTCAATCTCTGAGATATCTGGATGGGCAAGAACTTTTTTATATAAGCTTACAGGATCAAGGTCTTCTGTTGATAAAATTCCCATCTGGGCACCTTTGTCCCTTAGATGTTTTGTCAATGCTCTGGTATCAATTCCCTGAATTCCTACAATGCCATATTTTTTAAGATACTCTTCGAGACTTCGCTCTGCTCTCCAGTTACTTGGATAATCTTTATATTCTCTCACAACAAATCCTTCAACTTTTGGTCCTCCATAAGATTCTACATCTTCATCATTTACTCCGTAATTTCCTATTTGAGTATAGGTCATTACCACAATCTGTCCCTTATATGAAGGATCTGTTAGTATTTCCTGATAACCGGTCATGGATGTATTAAAAACAACTTCTCCAATGGATTCTCCCTCTGCTCCAAAGGAGTATCCTTCAAATACTGTTCCATCTTTTAGAACCAGCATTGCTTTTTTCATTTATCCTCCTGCCACATCTTAAAAACTTTTTTACCTTTTACAGTCATAAGAACCTTTCCTTTAAGTTTCCAGCCTTCAAAAGGAGTATTTTTCCCCATTGAGGCAAATTCATCTTTTTTTACAGTCCATTCTCTGTTTATATCAACAACTATTAAATCTGCCTCTGCTTTTTCTTTGATTCCAGATTTATTTATCTTTAATATCTTTGAGGGATTTAAAGTAAATTTTTCAATTAGTTGTCTTAAAGTTAAAACTTTGTTATGTACCAGTTTAAGGCTCAAAGCTAAAGCTGTTTCAAGCCCTGAAATTCCATTTGCTGCTTCCTGAAAGGGAGTATTTTTATCATCAAGGCTATGCGGTGCATGATCTGTGGCTATTACATCAATTACTCCTTCAATGAGTGCTTCTTTTATTGCTTCTATATCTTGTTCTGTGCGTAATGGAGGATTTACCTTTGCATTGGTATTGTAATCTCTCACTGCCTCTTCAGTAAGAGTAAAGTAATGGGGACAGGTCTCTGCTGTCACAGGCACTCCTTCTTGTTTTGCTCTTTTTATTAACTCAACAGAGCCTTTAGTTGATACATGGGCAATGTGTAAAGGTGAACGAAAGTGTTTGCATAAAATTATATCCCTTGCTACCATAACTTCTTCTGCTGCCTTCGGGATTCCTTTAAGTCCCATATAAAAGGAAAGTTTTCCTTCATTCATTGCTCCATTCTCACTTAAAAATAGATCTTCACAGTGGGATATAATCGGGGCATCTACTGCTTTAGAATACTCAAGAGCTCTTCTCATTATCATTGCATTCATTACAGGCATGCCATCATCTGAGAAAGCAATACAGCCTGCCTGCCTCAGCATTGCCATTTCAGAAAGTTCTTCACCTTTAAGTCTCTTTGTAATGGCTCCTACTGGATACACATCGCAACTACCTTCTTCTTTTGCTTTAGCAAGAATGTAGTATGTAACTTCTGGATTATCATTTACAGGATTAGTATTTGCCATGCAACACACAGAGGTAAAACCACCTTTTACAGCAGCAAGAGTTCCTGTGCGAATGGTTTCTTTGTATTCATAGCCTGGTTCTCTTAAGTGGGTATGCATATCAATGAGACCAGGGAAAACATATAGTTCTCGGGCATCTATTTCTATAATGTCATGCTGAAAGTTTAAGGCTGAAGGCTTTTTTTCATGCTGAAGGTTTAAGGCTGAAGGCTTAAGAATTAATCTAGAAATGATTCCATTTTCAATCAATATATCAGCAATACCTTCTGTGCCAGTAAAGGGGTCAATTATGTAAGCGTTGTAGATTTTAATAATCAACTATACCTCCCTTGGAGTTAAAAGATAAATGACAGCCATTCTCGTAGCAATTCCGTTTGTTACCTGCCTTAGAATTATTGAATGGGGACTGTCTGCTATTTCTGTGGAAATCTCAACTCCTCTGTTCATCGGACCTGGATGCATAATAATTGCGTCATCTTTAATGTATGAGAAAGCATCCTTTTTGACCCCCCAGACATGAAAATACTCTTTTAATGATGGTATAAATGCCGCATTCTGTCTTTCAAGCTGAATCCTGAGAAGCATAACAACATCAGCATCTTTTATACCTTCTTTAAGGTCATAAAAAATTTTCACATTATCAGGTGCATGTTCTGGGATAAGAGTAGGAGGACCAACAAACCTTATCTCAGTGTCAAACTGGCTTAAAAGATAAAGGTTTGAACGGGCAACTCTGCTGTGAATTATATCTCCCACAATGGCGATTTTAAGTCCATCAAGTCTGCCTTTAATCTCAAGAATGCTGAAAGCATCCAGTAATGCCTGAGTGGGATGCTCATTTGTTCCATCTCCTGCATTTATGACAGAGGCTGGCGTATGATTTGCTACAAACTTTGCGGCTCCTGAACAGGAATGTCTTATAACAATATAGTCAACATTGTATGCCTCAATGGTTTTCAATGTATCATAAAGGGTCTCTCCCTTTACAACACTGCTTGTGCTTACAGAAAAATTAAGCACATCAAGGCTTAAGCGTTTTTCTGCCAGTTCAAATGATGTGCGTGTTCTTGTTGATGGTTCAAAGAAGAGATTGATTGCTGTCTTGCCCCTGAGGGTGGGAACTTTTTTGATGTCTCTCTGAAGAACCTCTTTAAAGGCCTTAGCGGCATTGAGGATTTCCTCAATGTCCTGCCTTGAAAGCTCTTTTATTCCTACAAGATCTTTCATTGTTTGATTAATAACACTGAGTCTTTACCCGCAATTTCTTTAAAATTTACCTTTATTTTTTCATCCCTTGAAGTGGGAATATATTTACCTGTGTAATTAGCCATAATTGGAAGTTCTCTGTGCCCTCTATCAATTAGTACAGCAAGCTGTATCTGAGCTGGTCTTCCAAAGTCCATCAATGCATCCATTGCTGCTCTTGTTGATCTTCCTGTGAAAAGCACATCGTCAACGAGAATAACATTTTTGCCCTCTATGCTGAATGGGATATTAGAAGGTTTTATTGGTTTTCGTTTTTTTGAAATATTTATATCATCTCTGTAAAAGGATATATCAAGAATACCTAAGGGCACATCAACACCTTCAGTCTCTTTTATCTTATTTTTGATTCTTTCCGCAAGATATACCCCTCCTGTAACAATTCCTATCAGACAGATATTTTCAGCACCTTTATTCTTCTCCAATATTTCGTGAGTTATCCTTGTAAGAATTCTTTCTATTTCTTGTTCATTGAGAAGTTCTTTTTCCATGCTTTTGTCCTGATTTTCTTTTTTACAATTTCCGAGATAAGTCTTATAGACTCCTTAATCAGATTAAACTCCAAATCAATACATTATACACAATTTTAAAAAATTTTTCTATTAGCCGAATTGCCTCATTTAAAATCTACTTGAAATACCATTCGTTGCCGATTCCTTTTCGCACCCACAAGGGATGCAAGGACAACACGGTGTTAAGAAAAAGG
>NZ_JBMFOO010000037.1:0-13983 GCF_049969575.1 Thermodesulfovibrio sp.
GGGTAAAGGAGCTTACAAAAGGCAGGCAGACACCAGTTACAGCCAAACCCCAGACAGTGCCAGATTTCCCGGTAGCAGTGAAGTAGGAGCTTATGTTGGTGAGAGACATCTCTGATAAATCTCACTTCAATAAAAAGCAATGGTCATTCCAAAGACATTGTAACATTAGTGTAACATAAATTTTTGTATAATATTTTGATTATGTCCATACAAAAAAGCAAGATTACTGATTTTATTTTTTTAATGATTACAGCATTCACAGCCTTCAGTATAATTATAATCACAACTGGCATTTTTTTAGTCCTTTTTAAAGAGTCTCTTCCAGCTATGAATAAATTCGGAGTTGAAGAATTTATCTTTTCAACACAATGGGATCCTGTTCAGGAAGTTTTTGGTGCATTGCCTGCATTAACTGGTACTCTAATTACAGCTTGTTTGGCACTCCTGCTTGCCACTCCAATAGCAATTGGAATAGCAATATTTATTACTGAAATTGCACCTGCATTTTTAAAAAACATTATTGGCACAAGTATAGAACTTTTAGCTGCAATTCCAAGTATTATTTACGGAATGTGGGGATTATTCACCCTTGCACCAATAATGAGTCAGTATATTGAACCATTTTTTCAGTCAACAATTGGAAAAGTTCCTTTAATTGGAAAGCTCTTTGAAGGCACACCTCTTGGTGTTGATCTTTTTACTGCAAGCATTATCCTGAGCATTATGATTATTCCATTTACAGCATCAATTGCAAGAGACTCCTTCAACCTCACACCAGCGGTGCTTAAAGAATCTGCCTATGCTATGGGGGCTACTAAATGGGAAGTTGTCAAAGATGTTGTAATGCCTTATTCGAAGCTGGGAGTTCTTGGAGGAGTTGGACTTTCTCTGGGAAGAGCTCTTGGAGAGACAATGGCAGTTGCCTTTGTTCTTGGCAATTTAAACCAGATTCCAAAGTCACTTTTTGAAGCTGCTGCCACTGTTACTGTAAAACTTGCCAATGAATTTACAGAAGCTGATAAGGATATTTATCTAAGCTCGCTTTATTATCTTGCTTTCCTTTTATTTATTATGAGTTTTGCAATTCTTGCAATAGCAAAGATTTTTCTTGTAAGAGCTGAAAAAAGATGAGAATGAAAAAAAGAAAAATATTAAGCGGATTGGCTCTCTTTATATGCTTTCTTACTGCTTTATGGGGTATTTTCTGGCTTTTTTTTATAATTATTGATGTTTTAAGGCACGGTATTACTGCAATAAATCTTGATTTATTTTTAAAGGATCCTGCACCTCCTGGTGAGACTCAAGGAGGTTTAAGAAATGCCTTTGTCGGACATCTTTTGATTACTGTATGTGCTACATTAATTGGAGTTCCAGTGGGAGTTCTTGGTGGAACATTTCTTGCTGAGTATGGAAGAAAGTATAAAATATCAAAGGTAATAAGCACCCTTGCTGACATAATGGTTAGTGTTCCTGCAATAATTGTTGGTGCTTTTGTTTATGCAATTATTGTTAAACCTCTTGGACATTTCAGTGGATGGGCAGGTGCTGTATCTCTTGGCATTATTATGATTCCTACAGTTTTAAGAACAACAGAAAACATGCTTTCCCTTATTCCGTGGACACTCAGAGAAGCAGCTTTTGCATTGGGAGCACCCTATTATAAGGTAATTATTCAAGTTGTTTATCGTGGTGCAGCAACTGGAATTTTAACAGGAATTATTCTTGCAATTGCAAGAGTCACTGGTGAGGCAGCTCCGCTTCTTTTTACATCCTTCAACAATGCCTTTTTTTCTGTAAACATGAATGAACCAATTGCATCACTTACAATAACAATATTCCAGTATGCTATGGGACCCTATGAGGAGTGGCATACTCAAGCATGGGGTGCTTCTTTGATGATCACACTCTTTGTTCTTTTTGCAACAATTGCAGGAAGAATTCTTATCAGAAGGAGGTAAAAGGGTGACCCCTGAAATTGAAGTAAAAAATCTTAATTTTTACTATACTGGAGACATTCACATTCTTAAAAACATTAATATGACAGTTTATAAAAAAAGTGTTACAGCTTTAATTGGTCCGAGTGGATGTGGAAAAACTACTTTGCTTAGATGTTTTAACAGAATGCATGACCTTTATGCGGGCAATAGATATGATGGTGAGATAATTTTCCAGGGCAGAAATATACTTTCAAAAGATACAGACCTGATCGAATTAAGAAGCAAAATCGGAATGGTTTTTCAAAAGCCTACTCCTTTTCCTATGACAATTTTTGAAAACATTGCCTACGGATTAAAACTCAAAGGGATTAAAAACAAAACAGAATTACAACATAGAATTGAAAAAGCTTTGAAAGATGCAGCTTTATGGGATGAAGTGAAAGACAAATTAAATACAAATGCCTTTGGATTAAGTGGAGGACAGCAGCAAAGACTTTGCATTGCAAGAGCATTGGCAGTGGAGCCTGAAATTATTTTATTCGATGAGCCAACAAGTGCACTTGATCCAATATCTACAGCGAAAATTGAAGAATTAATTGTTTCATTAAAAGATAGAGTAACAATTATAATCGTTACTCACAACATGCAACAGGCAGCAAGAATTTCTGACTGGACAGGATTTATGATGCTTGGCGAACTTATTGAGTATGACAAAACTGACAAAATATTTACCGTTCCATCTAATAAGCTTACAGAAGAATATATAACTGGAAGATTTGGTTAATCAGGATATCTAAAAGGATTACCTCTCAGGATTTTCTCAACCTGTGGAGGATTTCCCTTTATTAGAAACACTGCAAGACCTCTTTCTTCTGTTTCTTTTCCCAAGTAACTCCATTTTCCATTCCATGAAACATAAAGTCTGAAACCATCTGCAAACATTTCAGCAAATACAGGAGTAAACTCAAGCTCTGCTCTGTCAAAGGGTCTTATTGAAGCTATTATTTCTCTGTATGCTGACTCTGAACAGTGTTTTCTTATTCCAGAGTTATCTTTATTTTGATAAGCCTGCCTTATTTCATCAACAATTTTGAATGCTTGAGTTGTATAAGAATATTCTTCTGATGGTGGTTTAACCTGTTTTTTACCTCCGCAACCAAAGACAAGTAATATTAAAAGCAAAATTATAACTTTTTTCATTTCTACCTCCATTTTAAATTTTTACACTCTGTATTTTACTATCTCTTCTTTAGTAGTTGCATCATAAATTTTTATTTTCTCCTGAGGAAGTTTAATTACAACTTCTTTTCTTTTTGAATAAAACGCACATATTGAGGCTGCAGTGTCAATGTCTTTTGCTGAATACTGTCCAATTAAAAATACAACAGGACCTTTCATGTCAGAGGGATAGATAAATGCTCCCTTACTCAAAAGAATCTTATTTTCTTCTTCATCCCTTCCAACAATTGCCTTGCATTTTTCTGAGATTCTGAAATGTCTTCCTATTTTAAGCAATTCAACATTTTCCACAGTGAGTTCATCATGTTGCATAAGATCCTTAACTCTTCTACAAAAACTTGGATCAGTAAGCAAACATCCACCTGCTGGTTGAGGAGGCTTTTCAATTCCAAACTTTTTTGCTAAATCAATCTGAGGTTTTCTTGTTCTTCCATATATATCATATAAAAGCTCCCGATTAACAACTCCTTGTATTTCAGGTTTTGTAGGAGGAAGAATTTTTGCAGACAGAGGCCTTAGAATCAAATCTTTCAGTGTTGCTTGTTTTTCAATGAGTTTTAGTATTTCTCTTTTCTGAGACATTGGTCTTTGAGAAAGAACTTCTCCTGTAATTACAAATGAGGCATTAAACTCTGATAATTTTTCTTTTGCTTCTTTAAGCATTAGAATTTTACAGTCAATACATGGATTAAGATTTTTTCTGTATCCATGGGCTGGATTTTTTAAAATTTCAATAAATTTTTCTTTTATATTAATCTCTTTAATTTCAAAGCCAAATTGCCTGGCATATTCTAAATCAGACTCTTTTAAAGGTGATGTAAAGCCTGTTAAAAATTTTATGGCAATTACCTCAATGCCCTGCTGTATTACAATGATAATTGAAAGAAGACTGTCAAGACCACCAGAATAAAGGGCAATAGCTCTATGCATAAGGATGGGTTTTAAGAATCTCGAGTATTTCCTCTACAGTAGCTGTAGCAGTTCCAACCTTTCCAACTACAATTCCTGCTGCTACATTAGCTATTTTTGCAGCAGAAACCAGATCTGCACCAGCAACATGAGCAAGTGTTATAGTAGCAATTACAGTGTCTCCCGCACCTGTCACATCAAATACTTTTTTTGCCACTGTTGGCAGATGAGTAACAACAACTTCAGAGTCCTTTTTTTCAAAAAGGCTCATTCCTTCCTCTCCTCTTGTTATAAGAACAGAATCGCAGGCAAGCTTTTTTAAAAGATTGAATCCAGCTTTTATAAGAGTTTTTTCATCCTTAATTTCAATTTCTGCTCCATGAGAAGCCTCAGCAAGATTTGGCGTTATAAGAGATACATGTTTGTAAAATCTGAAATGTCCTATCTTCGGGTCAACAGCAACAAAATTACCATTTTTCTTCTTATGATTAATAAGAAGCCTGAATAGTTCTTCAAAAACAACACCTTTTTTGTAATCCGATACAATGACAGCATCAAAATCAATTAAGGCATTTTTTATCATGGAAAGAAATGTTTCCTTTGCTTTACCCTGCAGTCTTCTTGTATCTTCTATGTCAAATCTTACAATTTGTTGATTTCCTGCAATAATTCTTGTTTTAACTGTGGTTTTTCTGGCATCTTCAAAGAGATAATCCACTTCAATACCTTTTTCTTCAAGTAAATCCTTTACAATTTTCCCGGCAAAACCCTTCCCAATTATTCCTGAAACATAAGCCTTTCCTCCAAGTGCAATGATATTATTTGCTACATTCGCAGCTCCTCCAAGTCTGTAAGACTCCTCTGTCACTTCAACAACTGGAACAGGTGCTTCTGGAGAAATTCTTGAAACCTTTCCAAAAATGTATCTATCAAGAATAATATCACCAATCACCAAAATCTTTTTATCTTTGAATTTCTTTAAAAATTGTTCTGCCTTAGCTCTGGTCATTATGCCTCCTGATCAAATCAATTAATTCCTGAAAAGAGCATTCGCCTTGTAAACCTGTCTGCATATTTTTCCATTTATAAACTCCTTTTTTTATTTCATCCTCACCAATGATTATAACTATCTTAACGCCAAATTTGTCAGCTTTTCTCATCTGGCTTTTTAAAGAGGTTTCTTCATAAGAAATTTCTGTAGGTATGTTGTTTTCTCTTAAAAAATTAACAACTTTTTTCGCTTCTGTTCTGAGGTCATTTCCAAGATATGCTACATATACAATTGGCCTTTTAGGATTTACTGTCAATGTAGTTGAACAAAGCTCAATTAATCTTTCTATACCAATTGCAAAGCCAATGGCAGGAGTTGGGGGTCCTCCGAAAGACTCCACAAGATCATCATATCTTCCTCCTGCTGCAACAGCGTTTTGAGCGCCAAGCATGGTGGTTGTCACTTCAAAAACTGTTCTTGTGTAATAATCCAGTCCGCGAACAATTTTTGGATTTACAGTATAAGATATGCCCATTTCATCGAGCTCTTTTTGTAAACTTAAAAAATGTGCTTTACAATCAGAGCATAAAAACTCAAGAATTAAAGGAATGTCTTTTAAAGCTTCTTTACAGGATTCTACCTTACAATCCAGCACTCTCAAAGGATTCCTCTCAAATCTTCTTTTGCAGTCATCGCATAATCTGGATACTCTATTTGATAGGAAATTAAAGAGTATTTTTCTGTATTGTGCTCTACATTCTTTGCATCCAAGAGAATTTATTTCGTAAGCTAAATTTTTTATTTTTAATTTCTCAAGAAATATTTTAAGCATATAAATTAGTTCAGCATCTATAAAGGAAGAGCTTACTCCAAAACATTCCACCCCAATCTGATGAAACTGTCTGAGTCTTCCTTTTTGCGGTCTCTCATATCTAAACATGGGACCAATGTAGTAAAACTTCTGTGGAGCTGGATTATTGAAAAGTCCGTGTTGAATGTAAGCTCTCACAACAGAAGCAGTTCCTTCAGGCCTTAAAGCAACAGTTCGTCCTTTTTTGTCATTAAAAATATACATTTCCTTTTCAACTATATCTGTATTCTCACCAATACTTCTTAAAAAAATTTCAGCCTTCTCTAAAATAGGCGTTCTTATCTCCTGAAAATTATAATTTTCAAATATTTCTCTAACATTATTCTCAATGTGTTGCCATAGATGGATCTCCTCTATAATATCCTGCATTCCCCTGAGGGAGCTAAATCTCACTTTCTTCCCCTTCTCTTTCTTTATCAAATTCAAGCATTCTTAAGTGACTTTCAATAAGCCTTTTTATTTCCTCTTTAAAATGTCTTCTTATGCCTTTTAGATCAACAATATCCTCATGAATTTTTACAACTTTTTCCTGTGCTTCTTTGATAATGTTTTCTGCTTTTAATTCAGCCTCCTTAATTATAAGTTCAGCCTCTTTTTTGGCATTTGCTTTATAGTCTTCAACAAGTTTTTGTGCTGTCATCAATGTATCTCTAATTGATTGCTCAATTTTTCTGTATTCTTCTAACTGATTCTCAAGAATTACTACTTTTTCTTTTAACATAGAGTTTTCTTTTAAGAGTTCTTCCAGCTCTTCCCTTATAAGCTCCAGAAAAGAGTATACTTCATCCATGTCAAAGCCTCTGAATTTGACCTTGAACTGCTTTTGCTGAATATCAAGGGGTGTAATTCTCATATAATTCCTCCTTTAATTCTGTAACCAAGCTCAATAAGGCTTGGAATTAAAAACCTCTGTAAAAAATATATTATAAGCAAAAGAATTAATGGTGAAATATCAACGGGTAGTCTCAGAGGCAGAAGCCTTCTTATTGGACGAAGGAGAGGTTCTGTAACAGAGTAGAGAAATCTAACAATTGGATTATAGGGATCTGGATTTACCCAGCTAATTATTGCTGCAATAATTACAATAAATGTATAAATCGTAAAGACAATATCTAAAATGCTTGCCAGTGCAATTATAAGATTTCCAAGTATAAACATTTTTCACCTCAGTCTTGCATACTAAGTTCTTGAGCTCTTTTTGTTGCTTCTTGTAATGTTTTAAAAATTATTTCTCTCAGAGTTCCTTGAGATAAAATCCTGAGACCTGCCTCTGTTGTTCCACCGGGAGATGTTACTTTCTGTCTGATTTTATCAGGTGGAAGTCCGCTGTCAAGGAGTTTTGCTGTTCCAATAAATGTTTGCACTACAAGTTCCCTTGCTATGTCCTCAGCGAATCCAAGCTCTGTTGCCACATCTATAAACTGCTCAACTATGTAACATAAAAATCCTGGTCCACTGCCTGACAGAGCAGTGACAAGATTCATGTATTGTTCTGGCAGTGTAATTACTTTTCCCACACTCATAAATATTTCTCTTACTGGTGCTATAATCTTCATTTCAAGACACTCGCAAATGGCAAGAACAGTTATTGCCTCTCCTACTGTAGCTGCAAGATTTGGCATAGCTCTGATTAGCTTGTCTGTTTTAAGATATTTTTGAATAAACCGAAGAGGAATTCCTGCAGCAATTGAAACCACAGTATGTTTTTCTGAAACAGCATCTTTTATTTCTTCAAGAACCTCTTTCATATTTTGAGGCTTTACTGCTAATACAACAATCTGAGATAAATTAACTACCTCTTTGTTTGAAGGTGTTGTCCTCACTCCATAACAGTTTTCAAGATATCTTCTTCTTTCTTCAATTGGTTCAGATACAATGATATTTTTTTTCCCTTCTTTAACAAGCCCTCTTATAAGGGCTTCTGCCATGTTACCTCCGCCAATAAAACCAATCATTTTATTTTACCCCCTCAATTTATTCTTTGCCCGAAAAGGGCTGTGCCAATTCTTACCATTGTAGCACCTTCCTCGATTGCTACTTCAAAATCATTTGACATCCCCATTGAAAGCTCAGTAAGGGCATATCCTTTTTGAAATAAACTGTCTTTTATCTGTCTTAGTTTTCTGAAATAGGGTCTTGCATTCTCCGGATTTTCAAAATAGGGAGGGATTGTCATAAGTCCTTCTACTTTAATATTTGGAAGTCGAAAACATAGTTCCACTAATTTTTCTGTATTTTCAGGCTCTATCCCAAATTTAGATTCTTCCTCTGAGAGTTTTACCTGAATTAAAACTCTTTGAATTTTACCGATTTTTTCTGCTTCCTTATTTATCAATACTGCAAGCTTTTCTGAATCAACTGAGTGAATTACTTCAAAGAGCCTTAGAGCATCCTTTACTTTGTTGCTCTGCAAATGCCCTATCATATGCCACTCAATATTTATCTGCCATTGAGCTATAAAATCTTTTAAAGCCTCTATTTTATTTTTTGCTTCCTGAACTCTGTTTTCCCCAAAAATTCTTAAGCCAAGTTGGGCTGCCTCTTTTATTTTATCAATGCCCTGAGATTTTGTTACAGCCACAACTTTAATTTCCTCTGGATTTCTACCTGCTCTCAAAGCAGCGTAGGTTATTTTTTTAAAAACAGATGATATTCTTTCTGAAAGCATACTATAATACAATTATACATGATTATGAAAATCCTTGATAGACTTTCTTTAAAGTGGAAGTTTATGGTGCTTCTGCTTTTACTTAATTTTACTTTAATGTCCACACTTTATATATTTTATACACAAACTGAAAGAAGACTGTTAAAGGAAATAGAACGACAGACTGCAGATCTTACAAAGGCTATTCAGATAGGAGTTGAAGAGGTCACCCGTGGTGGCTCAAACAAACTTACAGAATATCTTAATAAACTCAATACTAAAGGAATAAAAGAAGTCTCCATAATTAGTAATCAGCAAGAGATTATTGCAAGCACTAATCCACAAAACATAGGAAAGCCAATAACTCACAGGAAGAAAGAATTGATTATCAAAGCAGAACTTGGGGAACCAGTATTTGAAGAAGAAAATATTTATAATGTAATTGTACCAGTAATAGCAGGTAATGTTCAGTATGGATATATTCATTTGAGAATTAATAAGGATGATTTTTCAAAGATTTTAAAAAACAATGCAGTTAAAAGAATGCTTACAACTTTGATTATATTTTCCATAGGCATAATTATAACCTACATCATTTCTTTAAGATATACCAAGCCAATTGATAGCTTAACTCAGGCTGCAATAAAGGTTGCTCAGGGTGATTTTAATTATAGATTAAACATCAACAGAAAAGATGAAATAGGCAAAATAGCAGAAAGTTTTAACTTTATGATTCAGAAGTTGCAGGAAAATCAGATGCTTCAGGAAAGACTTAGAGAAGCAGAACATCTTGCAGCAATTGGACAGCTCAGCAGAACAATTGCTCATGAAATAAGAAATCCTCTTAATTTTATAAACTTAAGCATTGATCATCTTATAGAAAAACTAAAAAAACAACAAAATGATAATACTTATATAAAACTTCTTGAAAGCATGAAACAAGAAATTTACAGGGTAAACAATCTAATTACAGAATATCTTGAATATACAAGGCCATTAAAGTTGAATAGAAAATTTGTAAGTGTTATAGAGATAATAGATGAAGTAGTCTCAATTATTGAACCAACTGCAGAGCACAGAGGCATTAATATCTATAAAGATTACAAAGTTGATTTTACTGTCAATCTTGATGTAGATTTGATAAAAAGCTGTCTTTTAAATATTATTAAGAACGCAATAGATGCAATGAAAGACTCTGAAGTTAAAAATCTTTTTATTCAAACAGAGATTATAGAAGACAATCTTTTAATCAAAATATCTGATACAGGCTGTGGAGTACCCGAGGATGTTATTGATAAAATTTTTGAACCTTTATTCTCTACTAAAAAAGAAGGACTTGGGCTCGGGCTTCCTCTGGCAAAAAAAGTTATAGAAGAGCATGGTGGTAAAATAGAATTTTCAAGTAAAACAGGACAAGGCAGCGAAGTAAAAATTTATCTGCCGGTTTAATCAATGACAACAATACTGATAATAGATGATGAACAGTTACAAAGAGAAATTCTCCAGACAATTCTCTCAGAAGAAGGTTATAATGTTTACACTGCCTCATGTTTAGAAGAAGCAAAAGAAATAATTGGCAAAGTCCTTCCAGATATAATTCTTACTGATTTAAAACTGGGAACTCAAAATGGGATTGAAATCCTTAATAGTCTTCCAGAAGAACCTTTCAAGCCTGCTGTAATTGTCATTACTGCTTTTGGAACAATCTCTTCCGCAGTTGATGCTATAAAAAAAGGAGCCTTTGATTATCTTACAAAACCCCTTGATAAAGAAGTTCTTTTAGTGACTGTAAAAAAAGCAGAAGAAAGAATGAATCTTATTAAAGAAAATCTGAGGCTAAGAAAGGAGCTTTATGAGAAATTCAAAATTGAAGGTATAATCGGAAAATCAAAAAAAATGCTTCAAGTGCTGGATATAGTTAAAAAAGTAACTCCAACAAATGCAACAGTGTTAATATATGGCGAATCAGGGACAGGTAAGGAACTTATCGCAAAAGCAATTCACTATAATTCACCAAGAAAAGACAGACCCTTCATTGCAATAAATTGTGCAGCAATTCCTGAAACATTGATAGAAAGTGAACTTTTTGGTTATGAACCAGGAGCGTTCACAGGTGCAAATACAAGAAAAATAGGACTCATTGAAGCAGCAGATAAAGGAACACTTTTTCTTGATGAAATTGCTGAACTTCCTTTAGCAACTCAATCTAAACTTCTCAGAGTGCTTCAGGAAAAAGAAGTAAGAAGAATTGGTGGTAAAGATACAATCAGGGTTGATGTGAGAATAATTGCAGCAACAAACAAAAATCTCTCTACAGAGGTGGAAAAAAATAAATTCAGAGAAGACCTTTATTACAGATTAAAAGTCATAACAGTGGAAATACCTCCTTTACGGGAGAGAAAAGAGGACATTCCAGAGCTTGTAAACTTTTTCATTGAAAAATACTCAAGAGAATTTGGAAAAAGAATTAATGGAATTGACAACTCTGCAATGGAGGCTTTATTTAATTATCACTGGCCTGGCAATATAAGACAGTTAGAGACAGTTATTGAAAGAGCAATAATTATTTGTGAAGGAGAAAAAATCACCCTAAAGGATATTCAGGATGAATTAAAGATTTCCATGCCAAGAAATGTCTTTGAGATAGATATACCTGATGAGGGAATAAATTACGAAGAGCTTGAAAAAGAGTTACTAAAAAAAGCTCTGGTTAAATCCAATTATGTTATTGCAAAGGCAGCAAGATTACTTGGAATGAGCTACAAAACATTCTGGTACAGACTTGAAAAATTCGGACTTTCTGAAAATTTTCCGAAAAGGGAAAATTTCCTTAAATGAGGAAATCTCTATTAACGAAAAGGTAAGATAGATAACCTTATGTATGCTGGCATAAAATTTGTATAGTATATTTTAGAGCTAAAGACTGAAATCCCTTTGAAAAAAACAGAAAAGAAAGGAGGTGACAAAAGAGGATGAAGAAAATTTTAGCAGTAGTAATGGCATTGGTATTTGCTCTTACAGTAACAGCAGCATTTGCTCAGCCTCAGGCAAAACCAGCAGAGCCTGCAAAGAAAGCAGAGCCTGCAAAACCAGCAGAGCCTGCAAAGAAAGCAGCTAAGGAAAAGGTAAAAAGCATTACTGGTGAGGTTACAGCTGTTGACACAGTTGGCAAAACCATCACAGTAAAAAGCAAAAAGCAGGAGCTCACAATTGCAGTAACAGATGAGCAGATTAAGGATGTTAAGGCTGGTGATAAGGTTGTAGTAAAATACACTGAGAAAGATGGCAAGGCTACAGCAAAGAGCGTAAAGAAAGTTGCAGCCAAGGCTGAGAAAAAAGCTAAAGGAAAGAAAGAAGAAAAACCAGCTGAAAAGAAATAGTAAGCTTTCAGTAGAAAGGTGGAGGATTAATCCTCCACCTTAATTTTTTTTATTTCATACTTCTATCCCTCTTTTTCTTAATTCTTCAAGTTTCTTTTCTCTGCATTCCTTGCATCTAAACTCTGGTTCAGGATCATGAAGTCTGTCGTAGTTTTTAGTTTTTACGACCCTGTATCCCTCACAAATCTTTCCGCAGTCAGCACATACCACATCTTTTCTGATTTCCCATAGAGGATAAAAAGCTGGAATGTTAAAATGGGATTTAAATATTGCCTTATCCACAAACCAGAATACATTGGCAAGTAAAAACTGATTGAGTAAAAATGCTGGAATTGTGTGAATTCTCAGGTAATCACTCAAAACAAACTGAAGCAATGCTCCTGCAATACCTGAAAGTACAATCCAGCGACCAAATACATAAACAAACCATGTCTTCATAATAAAACCTCCTCGTAGCAATCAATTTTAAATTATTTTGACCTAATTTTTAGTGTAACATTTTTCTTACTTTGATAAGAAAAGGGATTGAGATAATCTGAAGAATTACTGAAAAAATAACCAAAATATACACTGAAAAATCATATAAAAGCCCCAACACCGTGCTACCTAAAAACCAAAATAAACCGTATCCAGTATTGAATACTCCATATCCAACTCCTCTTTTTTCCTTTGGAACCAAAACCGCTACAGCTGCCCTCATTACAGACTCCTGTGCCCCCATTCCTATCCCCCACAAAATCATGCCCAACAAAGCAGAATAAAAACCTCCAAGAAAACATAAGGGCGCAAAACCTGATGAAAGAATTACTGAAAAAATAAGAATAGAGAGTCCCTTTTTATCAAAAAAATATCCAAAGATTAAAGCTGCCAGAGCATCAATACCCATTGCCATAGCATAAAAAACAGGTACCCACTGTTCCGAAACTGTTTCGACTTTTTTAAAATGATAGGCAATCAAAGGAAAATCAGCATATCCTGCACCATTTAAGGCAACTGCTATGAGATAAACCCAGTAAACTTTGCTAAATCCCTTTGTTTCAATATGAATTTTTGATACTTCCAGCTCTTTCGGTGATGGATAAAGAAACCTTGCAAAAAATAAAATACCAATAGCAAACAAAGCTGGAACAAGCAGTGCTGCAAAAGCTTCTCTATATCCTCCATGAAAATAAAATACTGCTGCCACTGTCAATGGACCAAGCATTGCTCCAATTTGATCCATTGCCTCATGAAGTCCAAAGCCCCATCCCCTACCAATCTCTGCTGTGGCATGACTTAGCATAGCATCTCTTGCAGGTGTTCTCAATGCTTTGCCAATTCTTTCAGCCATGATCAGCAAAGCTGCCAACTGCCAATGCCCAACCAAAGCCAGTGCTGGAACACTTAAAAGATTGATTAAATATCCTCCGATTGTGATGCTCCAGTATTTACCAGTCCTGTCAGCAAGCCATCCAGAAAAAAGCCTTAAAGCATATCCAATAAACTCTCCAAAACCTGCAATAAATCCAACCAAAGTAGCACTGGCACCTAAAAATGCAAGAAATGGACCTGTAATGCTTCTTGCAGCCTCATATGTCATGTCAGCAAATAAACTTACAAGCCCAAGTAAAACAATAAATACTGTAGTAGGTTTCATGTTTGTTCCCTTAAGAATTAAGTTACAATTTATATGAAGTCAGCTCAAAAAATCAAGAAAATCACTCGCTCTGAAGGCTGTTTTAATTTTAAAATGTGTTGATCCGAAAATCCGTGAAGATTATTGAAAAAATGTTTAAGCTATATTACATAAAAACTGGTGAATTTGATTTCGGAGTAGTTCACATCTCAATCCTTGTTAAAACTCCGTGTAACCCATTTCAATTTCAAATACTCTTCTTTTTCCATAAACTGCATAGCACTGTAAAGTCTTTTTTGTCCATTGGCAAAAAGCAGGATGGTTAAAAGTGGAAACAACTTACCGTCAATCCATAGGCTCCTGCTAAATTTGAAGAAGTTTTAAACTCTAACAT
>NZ_JBMFOO010000038.1:0-13078 GCF_049969575.1 Thermodesulfovibrio sp.
TCGACTTGCATGTGTTAGGCACGCCGCCAGCGTTCGCTCTGAGCCAGGATCAAACTCTCATATAAAATTTGATACTGGCTAAATCTGTGAAACTCTTTAAGAATTATTATTAATAGGGGCTTACCGAACTTTTCAAAGATCAACTAATCAAATTTTAACTTATTAAATTAATTTTGTCAAGTACTTAGAAAGAACATTTAAATCAAATCAATTATAAATCCATCATAACTTATAAAAATAAATTTTGTCAACCCCTATACATTCCATCTTAAAACTGCCATTAGAAAATTATTGTATTGAGAGAAGTTAAAAATTTTTAGTAGCAATTCTTAACGAAACTGAAAGTGAATGACAATTTGTTTATTAGGCAATTTCAAGATATGATAAAAATTCAAAAATATGTTAACCTTCTTATAGAGGATAAAATTAGCAGGATAATGGAGAAAAAATGTCATTAGAAAAAATAATCATTGTAGCTCACGGAAGTCCTAAAGAAGAGGCAAATAAACTCAAAGAGTTTGCAAAGACTTTTGCAATAACTCTTAAAATGAGACCTGACCAGGTAAAATATGCCTATCTTAAATTTAGTAATCCTTCTCTTGAAGAAGTTTTGTTAGAATGCGTAAAAGAAAAAGCAAAAACAATTATAGTTCATCCACTTTTTCTTTTCTCAGGAGGCCATGTAATATCAGAGATTCCAGAAATTATTGCAAAATTTAAAAAAAATTATCCTGATATTGAAATTAATGTTACAAAACCTCTGGGTCTTCATGAAAAACTCATTGAAATCATAAAGGAAAGAATTGAGGAACTTAAACAATGCCTTTTATAAATAGAACTTCATAGGTAGCGTAAACTCCGCTGTGATTACTAAAAAATCTTTTATAGGTATCACAAAAATTTTTAAATGCATTTTTCCCTGAAAATTTTTTGCCTTCAGTATAGTTCGTTCCTGTAAGTTTATGAAAAATCAGTAAATCTCGAGGAGAATTATAAATTTCACGGTAATTTTTTACTTCATAATTAAAAGAAAATCCTGTTTTTTTAATTAGCTCAATATAAAACTCAACTTTTTTTAAAGGAAAAACCGAGCCAAAACCTGTGATTTCTGAAATCTCCTTTAATTCTTTCAAGGTATTTGAAGTAAAAATAGAAAAGTAAAATCTCCCACCTTTTTTTAAAATTTCTAAAATTTTTATAAGATTTTGTTCAGGATCCTTAATCCAGTGAAGCGCTGAAGAGCTAACCATTAAATCAGCGATATTTTTTCTTAAAGGGATTTCTTCTCCGCTGGCATTGACAAAAAAATGATTACCCTTTAAATTTGTTCTAAGTTTTTTAAGAAATTCAAAAGAAATATCAATGTGAATATAGTTTTTAAAAGAAATAGACTCACTTAAAGGAATACTCAAAAATCCTTTTCCACTACCAATTTCTACGATACAGTCATAATTTTTCTTTTCAATTTTTCTTAAAAGTTCAAAGGCAATCTTTTTCTGTAAAATTCCGATTTTTTCATAAGTATCAATAGCTTTGTTAAAATAAAATTTGACAGGCTTCATTATTTAATTCTAACACAGCTTAAATTTTGAAGGTTTTTACGATACCTAAAAGACTTTCACTTTTAAGCTCTTCTATCAGAAAATACTTTGCCTGAAGCCATTCTGCAATTTTAACAGCAAAATCTATTTTCATAAATTTATTTTTCTTTTCAGTATCAATCACAATAAAGTCAACTGAAGTTAGATTGCTTAACATAAAACAAATGCTTCTGAGTTCATCAAAAACTGTTTTACCAGTCAAAGAAACATTTGCCTTTCCATCAGTAATAAGAAGAATTAAAAAACGACTCTCAGGCTCTTTAATTGCCATCCTTCGAATTAGTCTGTACGCTTCCATTAGGCCTGCTGAAAGAGGGGTTTTACCTCCTGTTGGAATTTCTCTAAGTCTTTTTAAAGCAAGTTCATGCGATGAAGTTGGTGGAAGAATTGTTTCTGCTCTGTCTTTTCTGAATAAAATCATTGAAACTTTATCTCTTTTTTGATAACAATCCATTAAAAGTGAAAGAATCGCTCCTTTTGTTTGTATCATCCTTTGCTCAACTCCCATAGAGCCAGAGCCATCAACAACAAATACTACAGTATGGCTCATTCTTTTTTCTTTTTCCTTGTATCTTAAATCCTCCTCTTTAATTATCAACAAATCCTTCATACCTCTGATTTTTTGAAACGCAGCAGCAGCCCTCACTGTTGCATCAATTGCAATATCATTTCTTTTATGAAGAAGACTTCTTACATATCTGCCTGCCCTGCCTTTTGTTTTTGTCTTTGTTCTTCTTCCAGTGGATTGCCTTAAAGTTCTGTCTTTTCTGAAGAAAAATTTTCTTATTTTATAACTTTCACCAACAGGAAAAACATCTTCTTTTTCAGATGATGGAGTGTTTTGCGATTTCCCGTGTTCATGATCTTCATCTATTCGAGAAGGAGTCTGATTTTTATTTTTTTGTTCTTCATCATTTCTTTCTGAGCTTTGAGAATTGTCGAATTGGTGTTCAGGCTCATATTCTGGCTGTTGGTGTAAAAGTTTTTTTCTGTGATTTAAAACAAGTGGAGCTACTGTGATAACATGCTCTTTTTTAACAAAATTATCTCCAAAATAAGCTGCATAAGCCTTTGATGCATATAAAAGAAAAATGTCTGCTCTGTGAGACAAAACAGCTTCTTTTAAAACAACTTCAGAAATAAACTCTGTTATCTCATCTGTTACTTTAATTTTTTTTATAAACTCTTTGCTTTTTATGATTTTTTCAATTAAAGAAATATCTTCTGCTATCTGGAGCTCCCTTGAAAAATTTAATCTTATTATTTCCTTTCTTTTTTCTTTGTCAATTATATTGTCCATGATAACACACATACCAAATCTATCAAGAAAGTGAGAGGAAAAATCAGCTTCTTCAGGGTTCATTGTTGCAAGGATTTGAAAATTAGCAGACTCTCTCAATGTAATTCCTTCTCTTTCAACTATATTTTCTCCTCTTGACTGAACTTCAAAGACAATTGAAAGCAAGTCATGAGGAAAAAGATTTATGTCTTCAATGATAAGAAATCCTCCATCTGCCTTTGAAAGAAGACCTTTCTGAAACCTTCTTTCCCCGGTTTTAATGGTTTCCTCTATGTCAATTCCACCTAAAACAGCCTCTTCAGTAGAATTCATAGGTAATTCAATAAAGGGCATGTTTAAGGCTTTAACAATTTCTTTAAATGCTTTCAGCAAAGTTGATTTACCTGTGCCTTTTTTGCCAGCAAGCAAAACTCCACCACAGGCTGGCTCAATGAGATTCAACAAAAGAGCAAGTCTGGCATTTTCCTGTCCTACAAAATCTGAAAACTTTATTTTAAATTGTTTCAAGTATTGCATTAAGCTTGTCTACTTCTTGAGATATATCTTCAAAGGGAAGTCTTTTAAGTCTATGTCTTAAGGTAAAAGGTGCAACTGCTTTAATATCTTCCTGGGTTATTCCATTCTTTCCATTAAACGCTGCAAAGGCTCTTGCAGCTTTAAGCATAACAATGTCTGCTCTGTGACCATCAAGATTAAGCTGACAAGTAATGTCAACTACAAAAGAAAGAGCACTGTCATCAATTTTAATGTTTTTAAGATTTTCTTTTGCCTTTATAATTTTTCTTACAAGAATTTGCTGTTCAGAATCCCATTTTTTGAAAAATTCTTCTGGATTATCGTCAAATTCTGCTTTTCTTTTAAGTACTTCAATTCTTAAGTTCTTATCTGTCAATGAATTGACCTGAACGCAAAGACCAAATCTATCAAGAAGCTGAGGTCTCAGTTCACCTTCTTCAGGATTCATTGTCCCTACAAGTATGAACTTTGCAGGATGAATAAAAGAGATGCCTTCTCTTTCAACAGTATTTACTCCCATTGCAGCAGAGTCAAGTAAAAGATCTACAATGTGATCTTCAAGCAAATTTACTTCGTCAATATACAAAAAGTTTCTATTTGCCTCTGCAAGAATTCCTGGTTCAAAGCGTTTTTCACCCTTTTTAATTGCATACTCAATGTCAAGTGTGCCAACAACCCTGTCTTCTGTAACACCTAATGGAAGTTCAACAACACGCATCTTCTTTTTTTCAATTTCAATTGAGCCATTTTTGTTAAGTTTCTCAATGCAGTCACTGCAGAAAGGTCCTTCAGGTGCGCAGTTAAATCTGCAGCCTTTAACCACATCAATCTCAGGAAGCAAATCAGCAAGTGCTCTCACAGCTGTTGACTTTGCAGTGCCCTTTTCGCCCATAATAAGAACGCCACCTATGTTGGGATCAATCACATTTAAAATAAGAGCAAGCTTCATCTCATCCTGGTCAACAATTGCAGTAAATGGAAATATCACCCTATTACCTCCTTCATCTTTTTTTTCCAGTATTCAACCTCATCTGCTGTAACTACATCTATTGAACCACCCTGAAAGTTTCCTTTTGTGTCTGCCATCTTCTCCTCAATCCATCCTTCAATCTCAAGATAAATTGCTTTTAATGCCTCTTTCACATCCTCTGAAGGATCCCACAGTCCTCGTTCAGTTGCCTCAATTAACCTTCTTGCAATCTCTTCCAATGCCCATGGATTGTGCTCTTCGAAAAATTTTTTGTTTTCTTCATTTATCAAAAATGTTCTTGCAATGTCATCAAAAATCCAATCATCAACCTCACGGGTTGTTGCCTCCCAACCGTAAACTCTTCCGATTCTTTTTGATATATCTCCGGCACCCTTGTATCCATGTCTTTTCATTCCTTCAATCCATTTTGGATTAAGCAGCTTTGTTCTTACAACTCTCCTTATCTCATCAGCAAGGTCTCTTACCTCAACATGGTCTGGATTGCGAGTATCTCCGTAATAAGTTTTAACCTCTTTTCCACTTAAATGTCTTGCCGCAGCAGTCATTCCTCCATGAGTTCCAAAATAACAACAGCATCCAAAAAGGTCATACTCATCTGAAACGACTTTATTGTAAGTTACATCAATTGTTTTTAAAACATTAGCAAGCTCTTTATGTTTAGATTCGCCCCATATTCCCTTTCCATAGGCATAACCATTCCAGTAAAGAAAAACTTCTGCTAAATCTTTCTCTTCTTTCCATGCAGAAGCATATACAGCAAGTTGAGTTCCTGCCTGATATGTGCCTGGCATTGAGCAGAAAATCCTCAGTGTTGCTGAACGCAGGTCTGCCCCATTCTGAGAAAGCTGCTCCAGTGTATGTTTTCTTACAAAATTCATATCATCAGGTTCATCAAGAGAGGCAACTGCCTGCACTGCCTCATCTATAAGCTCAATACACATTGGAAAGTTATCCCTTGTTATTCCAGAAACTCTTATTGTTACATCAATACGTGGTCTTCCAAGTTCACTTAAAGGGATTATCTCAATCCCTTTTATTCTTCCATTTGAAAGCCACACTGGTTTTACACCGAGAAGATACATTATCTGTCCCATTCCTTCTCCATCTGCCCACATTATGTCTGTGCACTGCCAGTAAATACCTACATTCTCAGGGTATCTACCTTCTTCATCAAGATGTTTTTCAATAAGTTTTTGAGCAAGCCTTTTACCAATCTCATAGGCAGAACGAGTTGGAACTCTGTGAGGGTCAAGGCTATAAAAGTTTCTTCCTGTTGGCAAAACATCATCTCTTCCACGGGTTATCAATCCAGAAGGACCAGAAGGAATATATCCACCAGAAAAACCATGAAGGAGAGATTCAATCTCTTTTGATTGCTCAATTTTTCTATTAAGTTCCAATATTTTCTCTTTAATTGCCCTCCATTCAGGCTTATCCCACTCTATTTTTTTAAGGACTTCCATCATGTTACCTCCTTCAATACTTCTTTTACAACTTCTTTACTTATCCTATCTATCTCTTCAATTATTGCACCGTATGATTTTCCTGTAAAAGAATCAATTTTTTCCTGCTGTGATAAAAGTTCATCAAACTCGTAACCAAGCAGTCTTGCTATCTCTTTTCTCAAAGAGTGTTTTTCTCCTGAATCATATCTTAAAATGGAATAAATGAAATCAACCCTTCTTTGTCCTTCTGGTATTTCACCAAATATGTGCATTCCATCCTGAATTTGAGTGTTTCTTATAAGTGATAGCCTGCCATGAGCCTCTTCAACTATTTTTTCAAAAGGTATTTGATGAAGTTCTTCATGGGTGAGAGTTGAAAGCTGAACTTTTTTGCCATTGTAAAAAATCTTTATTTCATGATCAAGTTTAGCTTTTTTTATCTCAGCAATTATCAAATGTTCAAGAGCATGTTTTCTTGCAGGCTCTTTCTTTGCATCCTCATACTCACCAAGAAGTCTTTCAAGCTCTGAAAGCTCGCTGTACAGCCCGCCTTCAGTAAGCACAGTCTGCATATGATCAACAAGCACTGCATAGCTACGCCTTTTTGCAATGGTTCCCTCAGGAGGATTATCAGCATTGTAAATATAAAGATGAGGCAGTGTATCTATGGCAATATCAGGAAAACACGCATTTGAAAGCCCCGCTCCTTTACCAGGCAAAAATTCAAGATTTCCATGAGTTCCCACATGAACTATCGCATGAGCCTTAAATTCACGGCTGAGCCACTTATATGTTGCAATATACTGATGAGGTGGTGGCACATCTGGGTCATGAAGTATTTTACACACCTGTCCATCACATCTTGCACCAGCACAGCCACGCTTTGGCTGCACACATACAATAACATTTCCATATTGCAAACCTGTAATTACAATTTTATTTTTATAAACCATTGCTGGTGGGATACCATTTTTATGTTCACCTGGAGGCTGTCCCCATGCATCAATCATTCTGAGCCTCGTTTTTTCAGGTAGTTCATTAAACCACTCTAAATACTTTTCTTTATCTACAAAGGCAATTGCTCCACCTTTTTCAACAATTTCTTCAATAGTTGTCCACCTGAACTCTGATATTGCCTTTTTATTCATTATTTCATCAATAAGTGCTTTACCACTGTCAGGCGGTTCAACATCATAACCAGCCTGTTTCATTTTTTTCATGATTCTTACAACACTTTCAAGGCTGTCAAGATGAGCTGCTCCTCCAACAGTTGCTTCCACAGATGCACATGGATTGTTATGAAGAACAAAAACAATACGCCTTTGCTCAGGAGGTGTTTTCCTAAGTTCAATCCATCTTTCAACCCTGTTTACAAGTTTTTTAACACGCTCTGCAATTGGCATCTTTCTTCTTTCATCCTGAGAACCTTCAACCTGAGCAGAAATTATTAATGGCTCAATTACTCCTTCAAACTCAGGCAAAGCAATTGACCAGCCTATGTCAAGATTAAGCTCTCCTTTTTCCCATTCTTCAATTGTTTTATAGTAAGATGAAATGGGCGATATCACAGGTACATCAAGTTTTTTCAAAATCTCAACTCCATCAGATGCAACATTAGTGTTGTCCATTCTTTTTTCTCGGCTTGTTCCAAGAAAAAATGATATAAGCTTTATCATTGCATCAATTCTTGGCTTTCCTTCTTTATCAATAAACCATTCAAGGACCACCTCTCCGCTTCCCTTTGTTCCAAGTGCTTCATCCTTAACTGAATAAGCAAAAGCAGGAATTACATTAAATCCCCTTGCTTCAAGCTCTTTAATAAGCAAATCTTCTACATCTGTATTACCATTTATCCAATAATGCCTTGAAAAGAGAATACCAACAGTAGGAGCATTCTTCCTTTCATACCATTGCATATATTCATCAATGCTGGTAAAAATCTTTTCAGCATCTGGATGATAAAGTCCTTCCCATGGAATCTGCTCTGGCTCCTCATATGAAATATCAAATCCAGCAAGCTTATTTGCTAAAAATAAAAACATATTCTTTATATTTTTTTCGCCATTTATAACAAGATACTGATAGGCTTTACTTAATAGCTCAGGCTTTACATTTGAAAGCATCCAATATGAAGGATCATGACCAAGACAGACAATTTTAGCTTTCATGCTACTTTCTTTCAGCTTTTTTTCAATCTCCTCCCATACAGACTCGTTTGAACGATAGAAAAAAAGGATATCCGCATCTTCCATTTCTTTTAAAACACTGTTAAGTCTTTCAGGTTCATTTTCAACTACTCTTGCAGAGTAAACTTTGAGTGAGAACTCATTAATATTTTTTGCTGCTTTAAGAAGCATATTATAGTAACTTTGCCATACAACTGCTAAAATTTTTAACATAAAAAGCCTCCTAAATTATCGGACAGATTATGCTATGGCCATCAATAAAGCTTCTTTTCACATCCACACCATAAACCCTTTTTATCAAATCTTCAGTAATAATCTCACCTGGAGCACCCTCTGAAATTATACTGCCAGAGTTAATTACAACCACCTTGTCTGAAAAAAGTAATGACAAATTAGGATCATGAAGTGTCATAATTATCGTAAGAGCTCTTTGAATGGCTATTTCCTTAATTTTCTTAAGCACATTTATCTGATTTTTAAAATCAAGATGACTTGTTGGCTCATCAAGAAGCATAACTGGTGAGCCCTGTGCAATTGCCCTTGCAATAAGTGTAAGCTGACGCTCCCCTCCACTTATTTTTGTGTAAGGAGTATCTTTTAACCTTCCAATTCCTACTATTTCCAATGCCTCTTCTGCTTTTTCATAATCCCTTTTACCAGGAGATGAAAAAACGCCAACATAGCTTGCTCTTCCCATCAAAACAACATCAAAAACAGAGTATGGGAAAGGTGGTTCATGCTCCTGTGGAACAACAGAAAAAAAACGAGCCCTCTTTCTGAATGAAAGCCTTTCAACAGAAGCTCCATCTACTTTGACTTCTCCTCTGTAATACTTCCACAGTCCTAAAATGCATTTAAAAAGTGTAGTTTTTCCAGATCCATTTGGTCCAAGAATCGTGGTTATAGAGCCTCTGTTTGCAGTAAAACTCACACCTTTTATTACATCACTACTACTACCTTTATGTCTGAAAAATAATTCTTTAATCTCTACCATCACTTACCCCATGCTTCTTTACCACCTTTTTTCATTAAATATACAAAGAATGGAGCACCTGTAAGAGCTGTGATTATTCCTACAGGGATGTCAAAGCTTGTAAGTGTACGAGACACAGTATCTGCAGCAATCATAAAAGATGCTCCTGCTGTAAGGCTTAGTGGCAGAAGTGTTTTATGATCAGGTCCTGTAAGCATTCTTACAAGGTGTGGAACCATGAGCCCTACCCATCCAATAATTCCGCAGAGAGATGTGGCAACTGCTACTGAAAGTGTTGAAAATCCTATGAAAAGAAGTCTGTCCCTTGAAATATTTACTCCTAAGGCTTTGGCTTCCTCCTCTACCATGCTCATAACATTAAGCCTCCATCTCATGAGAAATATTGGAAAAATTCCAGCAAGCACCCCTAATCCAGCAATTCTTACTGCCTTCCAGTCAGCAAGACAAAAGCTTCCCATTAGCCAGTAAACAATGCTCTGAAGCTTATGAGGATCAACAATAAACTTCACAATTGAAACCATTGCTGTAAAAAAAGCTGAAACAATAACACCTGATAGAATCAACGGAAGACGGCTTACTTCACCCTGTGTTCTTGCAACTGTATAAGCAATAATTACTGCAGTAACAGCAAAAACAAAAGCCATAAACTGAATTGGAAGGTAACTTAAAAATCCAATTGTTATAGCACATCCAAAGGCTGCACCTGCTGAAATTCCCAAGATAAAAGGGTCAACAAGGGGATTACGAAATATACCTTGAAGTGTTACACCTGCGCCTGAAAGTGTGGCTCCTACAAGACCAGCTAATATAATTCTTGGAAGTCTTATATCTAATATAATTGCTTTTTCTGGAATCTCTCCGATATCAAATATATGCACAGTCTCGTTTAATAAAATTTTTAAAACCATCAAAGGACTAATTCCATAAGCACCAAGAAAGAGGGCTATCCATCCTACAAAGACTGGAGAAATTAAAATTATCAATGCCTTAATAACCTTCATATTGTCTCACTTTATAATAAGATATTCCGAATACTTTTCTGTAGAAGTTATCAGCCAGCTTTTCAAAATTAATGTCTTTGAATGCTTCTGGATAAAGCTTTATTGCCATATAAAGAGCTATTGGTGCAAGTCTTGGAGACCATGTTGACCATTTAGGAAGCTTGTAAACTTTATGCTCTTTTACTGCCTTCACGAATCTCCATTGAGAGTTATTGTATAGCCATGATTCATTGTATCCTGCCCCACCCCATATAAAAATCACATCAGGATTCCACTGAATTATCTTTTCAATAGATATATCCATGTTTCTCTGATTTATTGATTTAGCAGAATTTAGTCCTCCTGCAATCTCAATAACATCGTTTGTAACACCAACTGAACCTGAAACAGTTGTTGGCTTTCCTCCAAGATGTATTGCTTTTTTCCTTTTATCAATAGGGATTTTTGATACCCTGCTTTTAATAAACTTAAAAATTTTCTCCATCTCAGCAATAACTTCCTCTGCTCTGTTTTCTTTACCAAAAAGTTTTCCATGCATTCTTATTACCTGATAAAGCTCTCTGAGACTGTCAGGATATATTCCAATTACATTGATGCCCTTTTGCTCAAGAAAAGTTATTGTATTTGGATTGTATGTCCATGTAATCACGATATCTGGATTAAGTTTTAAAATTGCTTCTACATTGATATCAGTGCCTGCACCAGTAGTTGGCTTTTTAAATTGAGGATTTGTTTTAACTATTGCTTTATAAAGATCACAGTTTTCCTCTGCCCAACGGGACACACCTGCAACCTGACTCCAAATATTCAATGCTGGAATAAGTTCGTAGGATATTACAATAACAGCCCTTTTTACAGGTATGTTAACTGTAACAGTTCTTCCAAGCTTGTCAGTTATAGTATAGGTAGAGGCATAAGCTGCCCCTACCCATACTAATGTAACTAAAGTAGCTAAAACTTTAATGTAAGTTCTGTAAACCATGATCTTCCAGGTGCCCTGTAGTATTGGTAGTATTTTCTGTCAAATATATTGTCCACTGAAAAACTCAGCTTTGCAAACTTTGTAATCTGATATGCAATTCTTCCATCAACAACAAAATATGGGTCATAGGAACCATAAACATTGTTTACGCGATCAGAGTTATCATCTTCACTGAACCACTTACCAACATATCTTCCAACAACCATAGCTGAAAAGCCTGATTTTTCAAATTCTGCTCCTACATTTGCTCTCCATAGAGGTGTATAAGTGAGTCTACACCCTACAGTGCTTGGATTTGCATTATTTTCTTTAATTTCAGAGTCAGTATAGGTAAAATTACCAAATAATCTAAGCCATTTTTCAAATCTTTGCTCAAATTAAAACTCAACTCCGCGGGATTCAGCTTTACCTACATTTACATATTCTTTATAGTTTGATGTAACTGTTTTACGATAAATTAAGTCTTTCATATAGTTTTCAAAATATGTGAGAGACACCTTTGCACCTTTCCATAGTTTTTGTTCAACTCCAATATCCCATGATGTAACAGTTTCAGGGTCTAATTGAGGATTCCCAGCATAAGTAATTCCTGTGGATGATGTCCAAGTTCTGTAAAGCTCATATACTGTTGGTGCTCTGAATGCTTTTCCAACTGAGCCACGAAGAGTTGTTGTTTCAAAGGGTTTATAAACAATGGCAAACTTTGGGGAAAAAGAGGATTTTGATTTTGATGGATACTCCTTTGGATAATCTGCTTTTCCAACATCATTTGCATATCCATCATAGGTTTTCCACCAGTCCTGCCTGAAGCCTATATAAGCAGTGAGATTATTTAAAAGCATTATTTCATCCTGAATAAAAATTGCATATGTTTTATCCTTTCCTTTTGACTCATACTTTAAAGTTGTTGTTGAATTTTCATCTCTCCAATCTCTTAAATATTTTTCCTTTGTATTAGCATATCCGTGTCTGAAGGAGCTACCAAATGTAAGAATTTGATTGTTAAAAATTGGAAGACTAAATTGTAAATCAGCCATGTATACTTCTGAAGGAGTATTTGATACATAACCACATCTTGTTGGATCTAAACCACATCCTAATCTTGTTGCCTGAGACAATGTTGTTACATACCAGTCTTTTTCTGTATCAAGGTATGAAAGATTTAGCTTCATTAAAAGCTCTTTATAAAGCTTTGTCTCAAATCCTAAGGAATATGTATTCTGGATTCTGCCTCCTCCGCCAGGAAGAAATGAATTTTCATATATTGTTGTTCTTCCAACTGTATATGTCCATACAGGATTTCCTGCAGCATTTCTTAAATATGTATGAGGCTCATCATAGTTGTATTCATAACGATTTCTCATAAAACTAAACTTTATTTTAGTATCCTTTGTAAACTCATACTGAGTTTTAATGGTAATTCCATCATCCCACCAGCGGTTGTCTCCTTTATCGCCTATGATATACGCTGTTTTTCCATCTCTTGTTGAAGTTATTTCGTATCCTGTAATCCCTGTAGGTGGTTTTGTGTTCGGAACATTCAAATCAGTGGGATATCCATTTGTTCCCTGCCAGCCATAGCTTAAAAATATGCTTAATTTATCCCACAGTTTATCACCATAAGAGATATAAACTCTTCTTAAGTCATCCATTGCTTCACCACGGCTCCAGCTTGAGCCATATCCTGATTTAAATGTAAACTCCCTTTTTTCAGGCATCTTTGTAATAAAATTTACAACTCCACCCATTGCATATCCACCATAAAGTGATGAAAAAGGACCTTTAACAACCTCAACTCTTTCAAGATCCTCTGGATAGTATCCACCCATCTTTACTTCACCAGTATAAGGATTATTTAGAACCATTCCATCCATAAGAATAAGAGTTCTTTTCTGCTCTGGAATGCCTCGTAAAGTTATAGCTGAAAGAGTATCCATTAGTCCCTTTCCCCTTCTTACAAATACACCGGAAATATCATTTAATGCCTGATCAATTGTCTTTGGTGCTTTAAGCTCAATTTTTTCTTTTGTTACAACACTTACAGAAGCTGGTGCTGATTCAA
>NZ_JBMFOO010000039.1:0-12192 GCF_049969575.1 Thermodesulfovibrio sp.
CCCTCCACCAAAACCTCATCATACCTTTAAATTCAGATGGTCTTAACTCAGGAGTTCTACTATCCGCTCCTGCTATAAACATTGGCGTTATGACTTGGCATAAAAGACTACATCTGTTCATTTGCTCACCTCCTTACATTCACACTATTAACATATTTTACAATATCCTCCACCATTAACCATCCACCATAGCAATCTTTGTCATCTTCTTTCAGATATCCTTTTCTTTCCACTGCAGCAGAAATATCGCAGAGTTTTAATATGTGATGAATTAAATATGCCTGAAGCCTTCTTTGATGCTGTTCTAACAGCCTGCAACCTTTAGCCCAGACTCTTAGATCTCTTGCCATATCTTTTAAATCTGCAACTTTAAGACTTTTTGCTTCATTTGGAAAATATTTTTTATCCAATTTATCTATTTCTTTATGCCAATCTATATTTCCATCAAAGTCAGCTATTCCATCAACAATCGCTTGTACATCAGGTCTCTCGATATTATCTCCAAGAAGTCCGCTATCAGTATGATGAATTGCTATAGCAAAAATTACTGCATTTTTTAAATTTTCATCTACATCTTCATTTGTTAATTTTTTATAAAGAAACCCTGCACCAATTGGAGCATGAGATGGAAGCTTTTTATTTGTACGTAAATTTTCCTGCCATTTTTTTGTCAGTTTCCCAAGGTCGTGAAACAAAACTATCTGTTTTAATATATCTTTGCAGACAGATGCATCTCTTAAATTAAAAATCCTTAAAATTGTCTTTTCAAATAAAGGATAAATTACTTCGAATTTCTCTAATGCTTTTTCAATGTGTTCAGTATAGCTTTCATCTGGAGCACTTTTAAATAAAATATGATGTGTCATTTTTCACTCTTATGTTTTCATCATAATCATTTTTCTCAAGAATATACTTGCTAAATGGGGTAATTTTTCTTATCTCTTCAAAATACCATTTTTTAGAATCAATGTCATATTTAACCTTGTATTTTAAGATTTTGTTTTCAAAAAGCATCCATGCTACACCTATGTCAACATCTATTGAATTTTCTTTAAAATTAGTATTGTTAATGCTGTCTTGGATTCTATCCTTTTCTTTCCTACCTTCTCCAATAGAAAAGTCAACCACAACTAAGGTTACTGGTTTGCTATTTCTTACCTGAATGTTTTCTGGTTTTCTATCAGCATATAAAACGCATTCATACAAATCAATTAAACGTATCTCTTGCCTCATAATCGCTTGCTTTATAATCAAGGGTTTCGTTGACAAAACGGCAGACCTCTAAAAAATGGCGAATTGGGATATCGCCATGCTGGACTTTAACAGTAATGTGTGGAGAAATCTTTTCAGCATATTTTTTAATTCTCTCTGCGATACTATTTACAAGAACTCTCATCGGCAATACATAAATCATACAAGGTGCTATTTCAAACTTATTATTGATAAATTGTGATAAAAAGGGTACTAAAACTGCTTCTGTTTTTCCAGAGCCTGCTGGAGCTTTAAACAGAATTGGA
Organism: Thermodesulfovibrio sp.; assembly: GCF_049969575.1. Taxonomy (NCBI): domain Bacteria; kingdom Pseudomonadati; phylum Nitrospirota; class Thermodesulfovibrionia; order Thermodesulfovibrionales; family Thermodesulfovibrionaceae; genus Thermodesulfovibrio; species Thermodesulfovibrio sp. Next base: position 1,518 of record NZ_JBMFOO010000039.1, read on the forward strand.
AGATTTCCTTGATATATTTCCTCCGACACTTTAATTTGAAACTCATAAGGCTTAAATCCAAAAATTTTCTGGAAAACTTCCATTCTCAACTTACTTCCTTCATTTTCCTTTTTTACTTTAAATCATATCAAAGTCTCTCCCTCTGTATCAATCCCATGGAGGGGATGAGGCTTAATTTTGCTTCAATTCATTCTTTATCTTTTCTTTCGCTTCTCCATACCTCTATACATCCAAAGCCAAGGGAGTTTTTTGCGCCAATGCCTGCTTCAAAAGCCATTGTAAAAAGTTCTTCTGGAAGATTGAGTTCAAATACTCCATCCCATCCCTTTATCACTGTGTTTTTGTAAATAACGATCCTCTGGTCTTTTGAGTTTACTTTGTAAGGTTTTATTGAGCCTTCCAGTATTGTGCTTCCTCGCCATGTTCTTAGCTTTCTTTGCAAATTTTTAATTAACAATTTTTCAAACTCTTTTTCAAAGGGACAGTAATAGTAGGTTTTTCTTTTTCCATTAGCGGTTTCGAGGGTGCTATAAACAGTGATAGGTGAAAGAGTTTTAACATAGATTCTGTCTTTGTAAGCAGGTGGTCCTTCTACCTGTACTGATGATAAAATCATGTTTTCACTGCCAATTCTTAATGTGCCAGCTTTAAGCAGAGTCATTGCAAAGGATTGAATAAAATCATTAAACGGAGATGAGATAATTAGACTTACATTGCCATACAAGTATATCTTACCTTCTTTTACATGGGCTTTTTCAGAGGGAATAAGCCTTGAAAAGGTAAAAAATTTCATCCTTCGTTGTGTCTCAGGGTCTTTAAAGCCTCTGTCATGAAGATTTTCTCCAATATGAGATTCAAGATGATGATATATAAATCCCTGAATGATTTCGTTGTAATGGCAGGGTAGGGTGATAAAGGATTTTTCAGGATGATAGAATTTAATTTTAAGTCGCATTTTTACCTCTCTAATTCATTTGAGTTTAATTTATTTGAGACTGTTTAAAAACTTGAAATTTCCTGAAAATAATGTTTTTTTCATTTATTCTCCTTCTGGTTTGTATTCAATGTAGGGTTTTATATCAAGAATCGGAGTTCCATCATACATATCAAGTCTTCTTACTTTGATTATGTTATCTCTTACATCAATAACTTCAAGCACAGAAAGTCCTATTGGATTTGGTCTGTGAGGTGAACAGGTGCTGAAAACCCCTCTTGTTTCGTTTAAATGCGGTGGCTTCTGAATAAGTTTTTCAGGGCTGAATGCAGGAGATTTGTGAAAGCAAAATATGACAACTATTTTATCTCCTGCCTTTATATCCCTTAATCCAGGCTGATACTCTGGCTTAATAACAATCTCTCCTTCCACATCAGAGACACTCCAGTGTCTTGGAAGGCTTTCTGCTTTAGTTTTTACATACCCAATTGGTTTGAACTTATACTCTTCCATAAATCTTCTGAAGTCTGTTCAAACATTAAAAATTTAGTTTAAGTATATCATTTTTTACCATTTTCAACAACTTCAATGACAATTCTTAATCTCATTTTATGACTTTAAAGATTAATTATTTTTGTGATAATATAGTTCTATTAAATGATTGAGAACTGGATCAGTGAAATAAAAAGACATCCTGAAAGCAGTTCCATAGGAATGATTCTTATTCATAATGGAATTGTCAGGGCAACTTCTAAAAATGGAAAACCTGTGAGGGGTATGCGTCTTTCTTATAATGCTAAAAAGTTAAATATGCTCATTGAAGAGATTAAAAAGCAACAAGGAATTGTAGAGATTAAAGTCTGGATAAATGAGGGAGAATTAAAAATTGGTGATGATATAATGAAGGTGCTTGTGGCAGGCAGGCTTCGCACTGATGTTTTTCCTGCGTTACAGGAGCTTGTAAGTAAAATAAAAAATGAAGTTGTCAATGAAGAAGAAATTTTTTAAGTTTTTCATTTTCTTTTTACCTTTTTTACTTTTTGCTTGTATTCAGGAGATAGACCCTCTTTCTGGTAAGAAAGTTTACACTCTGCTTTCTACTGAGCAGGAGATATCCATTGGGCATCAGATCATTGCCTCTGCAATAAATGAAAATGATGGTTTATATCCTGACAGAGAAGTTCAGAACTATATAAGAGGGATTGGAGAAAAGATTGCTTCAATTACACCAAGAAAAGTTGATTACCGTTTTTATGTTGTAAACTCTTCTGAAATAAATGCTTTTGCCCTGCCCGGAGGACCGGTTTTTATAACAAGAGGGATTTTATTAAAAATGGATAAAGAAAGCGAACTCGTGGGAGTCCTTGCACATGAACTTGGACATATCAATGCAAGACATCATGCCAAATTTCTGGAAAAAACTTATGGAATGAATATTCTTTTAAACATTCTTGGCATAGCATTGCATGAAAGTAAATATGCTGCTGCAGTAATGAGTCTTGCCCAGGTTTCATCAGGACTTCTTCAGCTTAAATTTAGCCGTGATCAGGAAAATGAAGCAGACTCTCTTGGGGTAAAATTCAGTTATCAGGCTGGCTATGATCCAGAAGGCCTTTTAAGCATGTTTGAAAAGTTCAAAGCAATGCAAAAGGGTGGAAATGTTGAATGGCTGAGCACTCATCCTCTGCCTGATACAAGAATAAAAAATGTTCAGCAAATGATTTCAAGACAGTATCCTGATTCTTATAGACTTAAGCAGGATAGCGAAAATTTTCATAGGATTCAATCAATTCTTAGATCTACTAAAGAATCTTATGATTATGTTGAAAGAGCAAAGAAATACATAAAATTCCATAATTACTCAGAGGCTTTAAGTCTTCTTGATAAGGCAATAGCAGTTTATGGAAGTAATCAGGCATACACTTATAGAGCACTTGTAAATTTAAATTTAAAAAGATACTCTGAAGCAATAAACGATGCTAATAGAGCTATACAGCTTGACAGTCTTTATTTCTATCCATTGCTTATAAAAGGAGTAGCTTTGACTCATACAGGAAGATGGAATGAAAGTATAAATACTCTTGAAAAAGCTAAAAAATTAGTTAGTGAAAATCCTGATACATATTACTATCTTGGTGTTGATTATCAGGCAGTGGGAAATAGGGCTAAAGCTATAGAAAATCTCTCCACAGCACTGCAACTTACTGATGGAAAGCGTGGCTGGGAAGCAGATGCACAGAGGAGATTGAGAGTTTTAAGAGGATATTAAGGAGTGAACAATGAAAAGAGCGCATCTTTTTATAAGTGGAAGGGTTCAGGGAGTTTTTTACAGAGCATTCACACAGGAAGTTGCTCATTCTTTAAAATTAAATGGATGGGTGAGAAATTTAAGAGACGGAAGAGTTGAGGCAGTATTTGAAGGTGATGAGAATGCGATCTCTCATGCTATTCAAAGATGCAAGGAAGGACCGCCTTATGCAAGGGTTGACAATATTGAGATAATATGGGAAGAACCTGAAGGATTGAAGGGATTTGAAATAAGAAGAACAGCTTGACTAAACTAAAGTTGAAAAGTTTTAATAAATGCTAAAGAACAAGGGGTATCCCAATGAAAACACTCATTAAATTATTTGTTTTGATTGTTATTTTTTCTTTACTCCTTAGTTGTGGTGGGAAAGAGGCTATTAAAAAAGAAGAGTTTGATCCTGTAGTTTATCTAAAGAAAGCAGATGAACTTATAAGTAAAAAAGAGTATGAAGAGGCAAGAAAACTTCTTCTTGAAATAAAAAACAGAGAATCAGCAAAGGAGTATGCTCCTCTTGCTCAGCTCAAGATAGCTGAGTCGTATTTAAAAGAAGATGAACCTGAGCTTGCAATTACTGAATACAGAAGATTCCTGGAACTTTACCCTGAATCTACCTATGCTCCTTATGCTCAATACAGCATCGGAATGGCTTATTTCAGACAGATAGAAGGTGCTGAAAGAGGAGCAGGCACTGCTCAAAAAGCACTGAATGAATTTTTAAAGCTTGAAAAGATGTATCCAAGACATCCTTATGGAGAAATTCTTCCTTTGAGAATTCAGAAATGTAGGAACATTATTGCAGAGGGCGAGCTTTTAATTGGTAAATTTTATCACAAAAAAGGCTCTTATAAAGCTGCTATTGGAAGATTTGAGGGAATTTTGAAAAACTATCCAGATTTTAAAAATCTTGATGAAACTCTTTATTTACTTGCAGATTCATATAAAAATCTCAATATGACAGACATGGCAAAGCAGTATATTCAGCTTTTAAAGGAAAAATTTCCAGACAGTCATTTTGCAAAAAAAGCAGAAGGACTTAAAATTCAATAAATGGCTAAGCTTTTTCCAGCTTTTATTGACATAAAAGGTAAAAAGTGTGTTGTAGTTGGTGGTGGTAGGGTTGCTGAAAGAAAGATAAAAACACTGCTTCATTATGGAGCAAGAATAACATTAATAAGTCCTGAAATTAACGAGAACATAAGAAAAATCGTTGAAAAAGGTCAGATAGAGTATATAAAAAAGCAATTCAGTAAAGAAGACATTGATGATGCGATTTTAGTTGTGGCTGCTACATCAGATGAGAAACTTAATGCTCAGATAGTAAAGAATGCTAAATTTTTGGTAAACTGTGTCACTGCTACAGATGTCTCAGAAATTGGCGGTTTGTTGTATAATGTTCCAGCAATTTTTAATAAAGCAGATTTAACCATAGCTATTTCTACTGATTTTCCCGCATTGAGTAAACTCCTCAGGGATGAAATCTCAAAATCATATGGCAAAGAATTTGCATTATATTTGAGATATCTTAAAAAGCTTAGAAAAGAAATTCAGAAAAAAATCCCTGAAACTAAAAAAAGGCAGGAAATTTTTAAAAAAATTGCTTCAAAGAAAATTGTGTCAATTTTGAAACAGTATGGTTTTAAAAAAGCAAAACAGGAGGTTGAAAAAATCCTAAATGAAATTTAAGGTAGCGGTGATAGGTGCTGGATATTTTGGACAAAGACATATAAAAATGCTCACTCAGATGCCTGATGTGGAGATTGTTGGTATTGTAGATAAAGATGTAGAAAAAGCTAAAGAAGTTGCACAGCAGTATAAATTGAAATATTATGTTGATTATGCGGATTTATTGAAATTTACTCCTATTTTTTTTGTTGTAACACCAACAATAACTCATTTTGATATAGGAATGGATTTAATAAAACATGGTAAAGCAATTTTTATAGAAAAGCCTTTAACTGGAAGACCTGTTTTTGCAGAGATGCTTCTTGATGAGGCAAAAAAAAGAGATGTAATAATTCAGGCTGGATTAATAGAAAGATATAATCCTGTAGTGAAAACTTTCTTTGAACATTTGAAAGAACCTTTTTTTATTCAAACAAAAAGAGTATCTCCTTTTGTTGGAAGGGCCACTGATACAGATGTTACTTATGATCTTATGATACATGACCTTGATTTAATATGGATGATGCTTAAAAAATCTGGAGATTTTGAGTTGACAGATATAAAAGTATTTACCCAGAGTATTATAACTTCAAGGATTGATTATGCCTCTGTCTGGATGGAGTTTGAGACACAGAAAGGAATTACTAAAGCTCATCTTACAGCAAGTAGAGTTTCCTCGGAGTTTTGCAGAGAAATCTCTGCTGTGCAGCAAAATAGTGTAATTTATGCTGATTTGATAAATAAAAAATTAAAAGAAGTTGATAAAGATGGTAAGATTAATGAAATTCCTGTGCAGAATGTAGACAGTCATCCTTTATATGAGGAAATAAGAGATTTTTTAAACTCAGTAAAACAAAAAAAGTTTTCTCAACAGGCAGCATCTCCTCAGGAAATAATTGAAGTGCTCAAAATAATAGATAAAATAAACGAAGGGAGATAGGATGAAACCATTTATTGACTTGCAAACACAATACAGAAATATCAAAGATGAGATTATCACATGCATAAATGAAATTCTTGAAAGTTCCCATTATATTCTTGGCAAAAATGTAAAAGCCTTTGAAGAGGAAGTCAAATCATATCTGGGTGTAGTAGATGCAATTGGAGTTGCCTCAGGCACAGATGCCCTTCATCTTGCTCTTAAAGCTTTAGATATAGGTTATGGAGATGAAGTAATAACAACTCCTTTTACTTTTTTTGCCACAGTTGAAGCTATTCTTTATGTGGGAGCAAAGCCTGTTTTTGTTGACATTGAAGAGGATACTTACAATATTGATCCTGAGAAAATTGAAGAAAAGATTACTCCAAGAACAAAGGCAATTATTCCAGTTCATATATTCGGAGCTCCAGCAGATATGATAAAGATAAATGAAATTGCCAGGAAATACGACTTAAAAGTAATTGAAGATGCTGCACAGGCTTTTGGCGCAAGAATTGGAAATAAAAAAGTAGGAAGTTTTGGTGATGCTGGTTGTTTTAGTTTCTATCCAAGCAAAAATCTCGGATGTTTTGGTGATGGTGGAATGGTTGTTACAAACGATATGAAAATAGCAGAAAAAATAAAGATACTCAGAAATCATGGTTCCAGAGGAAGATATCTTCATGAAACCATTGGTTTAAATTCAAGGCTTGATGAAATTCAAGCAGGAATTTTAAGGATTAAAATGAAGCATATAGAAGAATACAACGAGCAAAGAAGAAAAAAAGCATTTCTTTACACTAAACTTTTAAGTGATGCTGTAATAACGCCGAAAGACAAGGATAATTTCTATCATGTATATCATCTTTACAGTATTCGATCTTCAAAGAGAGATAAAATAAAAGAAACTTTATCAAATCATGGAATTCCTTCAGTAGTTTACTATCCTCAACCAATGCATTTGCAGAAAGCCTTAAATTTTCTTGGTTATAAAGAAGGGGACTTACCTGTTGCAGAGGCTGTAGCAGGAGAGATTCTTTCTTTACCAATGTATCCTGAACTTCCCGATGAGGAAGTTTATGAAATATCACAGATTATATTGAGATGTCTGCAAAACTCTTAATAGTTGCAGGTGAATCATCAGGAGAGCTTTACGGTTCTTTGCTTGCTTCATATCTTAAAGAAAAATTTGAACTTATTGGAATAGGCGGTAAATACATGGCTCAATCTGGAGTGAAGCTTATCGGAGAGATTACCCATTCTTTTGGTGGCTTTGAGGTGCTCGGACATATAAAAAAAATAAGAAAAAATATGGAAGCTGCTACAAAAGCCTTGAAAGAAGTTCAGGGTGTTATATTAATTGATTTTCCTGATTTTAATCTTACTCTTGCCAAAAAAGCTAAGGAAATGGGAAAAAAGGTTCTTTATTATGTGAGTCCTCAGATTTGGGCATGGAGACATGGAAGAATAAATATCATCAGGAAAGTTGTTGATTTTATGGCTGTTGTTTTACCATTTGAAGAAACTATATATAAAAAAGCAGGTGTTCCTGTGAAATTTGTTGGTCATCCTATGTTTGAAGCTATGATAGAGGAATTGCCAGATGAAGAACATACACAGTATAGAAAATTTTTAAGAGAAAAATACGGAATTAGTCAGGATACAGTAGTCACATTAATGCCTGGTAGCAGACCTTCTGAAATAAAGAGAAAAATGCCTTTAATGTTAGAACTTATAAAGATTTTCCCTTCCTACCATTTCATAATTCCAAAAGCACCAAATATTGAATTCAGTGAAAGCACTCTTAAGAAAATCACATCTTCAGGAAATGTAACAATTTTGAAAGAAAAATCCTTTACTGCACTGGCAATGAGCGATGTTGCAGTAATTACATCAGGCACATCCACACTTCAGGCAACTTTGCTTAAAATTCCTATGGTTGTTATTTATAGGTTAAATCCTCTATCATACGTTATTGGTAAAGCTATCATTAAAGGCGTGAAACACATTACTTTGCCTAATGTTATTGCTGATTTTATGAATCTGGGCGATGTTAGAGTGCCTGAATTTATTCAGAAGTTTGATACGAAAATAATCGCAGAACAGGTTAATCTTTTACTTTATGACAATGCTTACAGAGAAAAGATTATTAATTTTCTTGACAGCATCAGAAAATATTTTGTCGGGAAAAAAGCTTCCCTGGAAGTTTCGGAGATATGCAAGCAACTTTTTTAATTTACAGTTTTTTATATTTAGTCGCTCTAATGTTTCTGCTTCCTTTTGAATACTTTAAAAGACCTGTTTCTTTAAGAAAAAGATGGATAAGGGAAAAATTCGGATTTTTTAAAAAAAATGACAAGATTGAAGCATTCAAGCCTAAAATATTGATTCATGCGGTCTCAGTTGGAGAAGTAGTGGCTGTATCAAGGATGATTAAAGAGCTTTCCAGTAAATATGAGATAATTCTAAGCACAATCACTGACACTGGACAGAAGATAGCTCAGGATAGATTTAAGAATCACAATGTGAAGGTAATTTATATACCTTTTGACATTCCATTTGCAATTAATAAAACTTTAAGACATTTTAAGCCTGTTGCACTGATTCTCACTGAAACAGAACTCTGGCCTAATTTGATAAGAATCTCTTCTAAAAAAATTCCTGTAATCCTTGTAAATGGAAGAATGAGTGATAAATCTTTTAACGGCTATAGTAAGATTAAGTTCTTCATTAAGTCTTTACTTAAACGATTGACTCTACTGTGTGTTCAGGAAGAGAGATACAAGGAGAGATTTTTAAATATTGGTGCAGAGGAACAAAAAATCCATGTGACAGGGAATATGAAGTTTGACATTGAGTTAAGGGAGATTCACTTTCCTTGGGAAAATGCTATTGAACAACCTGTTATCCTTGCGGGAAGCACCCATGAACCAGAAGAGGAGATTATTTTAGATGCTTTCCTCAAGCTTAATATTACTGGCACTCTTATAATTGCACCAAGACATCCAGAAAGATTTGAAGTAGTTGAAACTCTTATAAAGAGAAAAATTGCTGAGTCAAGTAAAGAAATCTCTTTTTCAAAATTAAGTGAAATGCCTTCTGTCTTCAGTGTTAAACCTTTAGCCTATGTTGTCCTTGTTGATCAGATGGGAATACTTGGCAGTCTTTATCGTATCTGTGATATTGCAATTATAGGAGGAAGTTTTATTGCCCATGGAGGGCAAAATCCTCTGGAGCCAGCTTATTGGAGGAAACCTATAGTCTGCGGTCCCTTTATGCATAATTTTCCATTCATAGAAGAATTTTTAAATCACAAAGCATGTATAATGATTGATAAAGCCTCTTTACCAGAAATTTTGAAAGAATTAGCAGAAAATTCAGAACTAAGACAGACAATAGGTAATAGAGCCTATCAACTTTTTTTGAATAAATCAGGTGCAACAGAAAAAACCTTGAGGCTGATTGAGAAAGTTATTCCTTAGCAAGTTTTTCAAGTAGGGAAAGTTTATCAGTCTGTCCTATTACAATCAATGTGTCTCCTTCTTTAATAAGAGTTTGCGATGTTGGATTGAATTTCATTCTTCCATCTGCTCTTTTTATTCCAAGTATGATGACTCCAATGTCCCTTCCTATACCACTCTGGGCAATTGTTTTTCCGACAAGACCTGAACCTGAAGAAACTTTTATTTCTTCTATCTGAATCTCAATATGTTCAGAACGGGTTGCAAATTCAATAAAATCCACTACAGTAGGTCTCAAAATTGTATGGGCAATTCTAAGTCCACCGATAAAATAAGGAGATACTACTTTGTCTGCTCCAGCTCTCTTAAGTTTAGATTCTGCTTCTTTATCAATTGCCCTTGCTACTATAAATAGATCAGGGTTTAATTCCCGTGCACTTAAAACTACATAAAGATTTTCTGCATCTGATGGCAGAACTGTAATAAGTCCCTTAGCTTTTTCTATCCCTGCAGACTTTAAAACATCGTCATGCGTTGCATCACCTTCTACATATACAAATTCTTCATCTTCAGGGAGATTAATTTTATTTTTTTCAATAACTACAACTGGCATATTATTAGCCTTAAGTTCTTTAACTATAATGCTTCCCATTCTTCCATAGCCACATACAATGTAATGTTGTGCTAATCCATCAATTTTTTTTCTCATTCTTCTTTTTTTGAAAACCTCCTTTATTTCTCCTTCAATTATTATTTTAGCTCCTGTGGTAAGACTATAGGTAAAGATTCCAAAACCATTCAATATAAGAATAATTGTAAAAATTTTACCAGGCTCATCAAGGTCTTTAACTTCTTTAAAACCAACTGTTGCGAGAGTAATTACAGTCATATAAAATGCATCAATAAACTTCATATCTTCAATAATCATATATCCTGCTGTTCCGAAAACAAGCACTGCAATGATAAGAAGTAAAATCAAAACAAATTTCCTGCGAATGAGATTCATTATAATACCTTTCTTCTTTCTGAACCAAACATTATGGTTCAAAGCATGGGTGATATTTACGATGATAAGTTAAATGAAGTCTTCTGAAAAAATCAAGACTCAGGATTAAGTGAAAAATACGGAATTTAATTTGGAGTTAAATAGCTTTTTCCCACAATTGACTATTTATAGCACAAGTCTATTATAATTATCTATTCTAACTCTAACTTAAGGAGATTGTTATGGATGAGAAAACCTTATCAAATTTAATAAGAGAGGCAGTAAGACAGGAAATCAATCTTTTAAAAAATGAATTAAAGGAAGAGCTTAAAAATTTTGCAACGAAGGAAGATCTGAAAGCCTTTGCAACGAAGGAAGATCTGAAAGCCTTTGCAACGAAGGAAGA
>NZ_JBMFOO010000040.1:0-11908 GCF_049969575.1 Thermodesulfovibrio sp.
GTATTGAAGAATATGCTATAATTCATTATATGAAAGAAACTCAACAGATTAAATCTATGTTTGACAGGATTGTGCGCAGATATGATTTTCTCAATCATCTGCTTTCCTTTGGACAAGACTTTTTCTGGAGAAAAAAAATGGCAGAACAAGCAATAAATGACAGTACACCAATTGTTTTAGACCTTGCCACAGGAACCGGAGATTCTGCCACAGCATTATTAAAAAGCGGGGCAAGAGTTGTCGGTGTTGATATAAGTTTTGAAATGTTAAGGGCTGGAAATAAAAAAATTAAAAAAAACATTAAAAATGCTATTTTTTCTCCAATTGTTGCCTCTGGCTATAAACTTCCTTTCAGAAATGAGTGCTTTGATGCTGTGACCTGTGCTTTTGGTATAAGAAACATGCATGACACAGAGTCTGCAATGAAGGAGATTTACAGAGTTATGAAAAAAGGGGGCAAAATTGTTATACTTGAGTTTTCCCTTCCAGAAGGATTTTTTAGAAACCTCTATCTTTTGTACTTAAAAAAAATTGTTCCATTTATTGCATCTTTTTTTTCAGTTCGTTCTGCTTATGAATATCTTGGCTCATCAATTGATGGATTTTATAAGCCCCATGAATTTATAAAACTTCTTGAAAATTGCGGCTTTAGTAATATAAAAACTATTTCATTAAGTTTCGGTTGCGTATACATCTATGTGGGAAAGAAAAATTAATTATGATAAAATAAATTATGTTTTCAGAGGAAAAGAAAGCGCTTAAAAAAATTACTGCCAGGCTCAAAAAAGCACTTGGACATGAGCTCATATCAGTTACAGCCTTTGGTTCAATGGTAAGGGGTGATTTCAATGAAGGAGCAAAAACAACGTTTTCCCTTCATTTTATTAAGCCAGGAATTCTATCTGCAGAAATGTTGAAAATTTTCAATCAGCTTCTTTTATTGAGAAAAGATAAACTAAACTATGATTCCCTATCCAAACATAAGTCCTGAAATTGTAAAAATAGGTCCTCTTTCAATCCGATGGTATGGACTGATGTATCTTATCGGTTTTATATGCTCCTATCTCATTGTAAGAAGGGAAATTAAAAAAAGAGGTTTCAGGGTTGAAAAGGACTTTCTTGAGAATCTATATTTTTACCTGATATTAGGGCTTCTTTTAGGTGCACGGCTTGGATATGTGATATTTTATAATCTTCACTACTACATTGAACATCCTCTCAATATTTTTGCAATCTGGCAAGGTGGAATGTCTTTTCATGGTGGAGTTATTGGTGTCATAGTTTCAGCATGGCTTTTTACAAGGGCGAAAAAGTTTGACTTTTTCACACTCACTGATATGCTCGTTCTTACTGCACCAATTGGGCTCGGACTTGGCAGAATCGGTAACTTCATTAATGGAGAACTCTTTGGAAGAATAACTGATGTTCCCTGGGCTATGATTTTCCCTGAAGGAGGACCTCTTCCAAGACATCCAAGTCAGCTTTATGAAGCTGCACTGGAGGGTGTTGTTCTTTTTGTAAGTCTCTGGTTTTTAAAGGATAAATTTAACCGCTCTGGTATTGTTTCATCGTTATTTTTAATTCTTTATGGAGTTTTTCGCTTTTTTGTAGAGTTTTTCCGAGAGCCAGACCCTCAGATTGGATACATTCTCGGCATATTCACAATGGGACAGGTTTTATGCAGTATTATGATATTAGCAGGTCTGGGTTTATTCCTTTACAGGGTTAGAAAATGATTGAGTTTACAGATGAGTTAATCAAAAAGCTCAATGAATTGAAAAAACAAACCTTTTTTGATTTGCTTGAACTTGCTGGCAGAGTCTTTATCATTGTTGATTATGATGAAAGCGTGGTAATAGGTAAAAGAGGATTTCTTCCTGAGGAAAAGGAAAGAGGCCTTGTTCTGGTCTTTAACAGTAGAATGAAATTCAGCTGGGAAAATGATGCAATTACTGCCACGCTTGTATTTGGTAGCACACCTGAGAAATGCTACATACCTGTAAATGCTATTGCTGTAGTTTTCTCCCCTGATCTGAGAGTTCAGCTTTCAGTGCCTGTAGTGAGAAAAATCAACAAAGAAGAACAAATAAAAGAGTCTTCTAAGCAGAGCGACATGCAAGATAAAGGAAAAGTTGTAGATATTACAAAATTGAGGAAGAAAAAATGAGCACAGAAAAATATCTGAAAGAGCTTTTAATTCAGCAACTTAAACAAAGGCTGGGCAGAATTCAACAGGAATTAGAGCCGGTAACAGAGACTCCACCAGATTTAAAAATTATAAGCTATGGAATGGTTATCGGATATATTGATATCATCACAGAAAAAGAAATAAGTGCTGATAGAATAGCTAAATGGAAGGAATTGCTTTCAAAGGGGAACAAAATGATTATTATTGTTCCAAAGGAAGAAAAGCTAAAAATAACAGAGACTCTATGGAAAGAAGGGCTCGCTGAGAAAGTAAGCATCGGCATATATGAAATAAATCTATTTCTGCCTTGACATGAAGTCTTCCAGACAAAGTTTGTGAATTTCCTCTGTAACAAAACTTCCTCTTATCATTTTGCCCTCCACCATGTAAATAACCATCTCAGCTATATTTGTGGCATGGTCTGCAATTCTTTCAAGGTATTTAGCAATAAACATTCTTTTTAAAGCGAGAGAAATAATATCTGGATTTTTAATCATAAGACCAATTAATTCATTATGATTTGTTTTTAAAAGCTCATCAACCTGATCATCTCTTTTTATCACATCATAGCACAAATCTACATCTTCCTTAACAAAGGCATCTATTGCATCCTCAACCATGCTTTCTGCAATTTCAGCCATTTTTGGAATATTTACAAAAGGTTTTAAAAAAGGCTCCTGTGCGAGCTCTATTGCTCTTTCAGCTATGTTGACTGCAAAATCTCCCATTCGCTCAAGATCTGTGCTTATTTTCATAGCAGTGGTGATAAATCTTAAATCCTTTGCCATTGGTTGTCTCAATGCAATAAGCTTTATGCAATCTTCATTTATCTCAACTTCAAGTCCATTAATTAGATTGTCCCTTGAAATAACCTGTTTTGCAAGGTCAATCTCTCTATCAATCAATGCCTTAACCGATTTTCTAATTCCTTCCTCAACAAGGCAACCAAGTATAAGTATTTTTTCCTTCAATTTTCTTAACTCATTATCCAAAATTCCCATCTATACCTCCTTATGGTAGTAACTTAAAGCATTTTAACAATTTTTGCCCCTTAAATGGTAGGTCTTTAACAAAAATTTAATATTGCTGTAACTTTGTTTTAACATAACCTGTGATATTATCTAAATAAGGCAACTGAGAATGCCCGGAATGGCAAAAAAAGGACATTGTCCTGAAAAAATCCTGAAAAGGAGGTATTTCTATGAGGTATTTATTTTTTGTTTGTGCTGTTGTGTTGATGTTTACTGTCACGCTCGCGCATTCTGCTGAGATGATCAATGGAGCAGGAGCTACTTTCCCTTATCCACTTTATTCAAGCTGGGCAGCAGATTATCACAGAGTAACAGGAATTAAAATTAACTATCAGTCAATTGGCTCTGGTGGAGGAATCAGACAGATTACAGAGAGAACAGTGCATTTCGGTGCCTCTGATATGGCACTTAAACCTGAGGAGCTTGAAAAATCTAAACTTCTTCAATTTCCTGCTGTAATCGGTGGTGTTGTTCCTATTGTTAATATGCCGGGAATTCCGTCTAACACATTGGTTCTTGATGGAACCACCATGTGTGAAATATTTCTTGGTGAGATTAAGCAATGGAATGATCCAAAAATTAAAGCCCTCAATCCAAATCTAAATCTTCCAGCAAAACCAATCACAGTGGTTCATCGCTCTGATGGTTCTGGAACAACTGCCATATTCACACACTATCTAAGTGAAGTATGTAAAAAATGGGAAAACTCTGTCGGCTACGGAACTTCTGTAAACTGGAAAACAGGACTTGGTGGTAAAGGTAATGAAGGAGTTGCTAACTATGTGAAAAGAACTCCTTATTCCATTGGATATGTAGAGTTTGCATATGCAAAACAAAATAAACTTTCTACAGTAAAACTTAAAAATAAAGCAGGACAGGTCGTTGCTCCTGTTTTTGAAAGCTTTGCTGAAGCTGCAGCTACCGCAGATCTTAATCCAAAAAAACATTTTTATACTTGGATAACAAATGCACCTGGTAAAAAAGCCTGGCCCATAACTGGAGCAACCTATATTCTTCTTGCAAGAGAAAAAACAGATGTAAATAAGTCCGTCATAAAATTCTTTGATTGGGCTTTCCAAAATGGTGATAGCACTGCTAAAAAACTTGATTATGTTCCTTTACCTAAGTCTGTTAAAGACAATATAAGAGCATACTGGAAAACATATATAAAGTAAACTTAGCATTTCTTAAGCCCGAAGAGAATTTCTTCGGGCTATCTTTTTTTATCTGTTAAGCCAATTTTCTTGAAAATATTTATCATATCCTGTAAAGCAATCTGCCCAGGAGCAGAGGATAAGTTTAAGCTCGCATAAGTAATCAATGAGCCAAAAAATGGGAATAATATACGAGTAATCTTTCCATTTTCACCCATCCCTATAACAATCACTTTGTCATTTTTATGCCTTAATAAAAAAAATGTGAGTGTTTCTACATCCTCTTTTGTATTAATCATCGTTGCAATTTTTATAATGTCTCCATTAAGTTTTTTTCCTATTTCAAAAATCCCCTCAAGTTCATGCTCTGAAGGAGTTAAATCAAATCTATGATATGAAAGAATCAATTTTATATTATTCTGTTTGCTTAGTTGCCTTAAAGCTTTTGCTTCCTCAGCAAAAATTTCTATATCAAAAAAATCACAGTATGGCATAACCTTTTCGTAAATATTTAATCTATTATCAAATTTCTTTTTACCGCCTTCCTCTGGAGCTCTTACAGTGCAAAGTAATGGTACCCCAAATTTTTCTTTTGCAATGGCAAAAATCTCTTCAACTCTGTCAATGTTTTCAAACATATCAACTCTAAGCTCAATCAGGTCTACCTCTTTCAATAAATTTTTATTTAGAGATAAAACATCTCGGTCATTCAATACAACTGCTATAGCTGGAGTTTTCATATCCATATTGAAACTTTAAACATTTAATACAAAAAAATTCAATTGCATACACCACAACACCACCCAGTTCGGAAGAAGCCTGTAGGTAGCTCTAATAACCTGAGTAGCATACAATCTACTGTGCTAAGGCAGACAGGGCTTAAAAACAATCGCTTCTCAACTCTGCCTAACAATGATGGAATGTAAAAGCTCTTTTAACTCTTCTGTCCATGTAACGGGAAGCATAGCCATTGTTTACAAGATGATAAAGCCCTACAAGGCCAGCATTAATCACCTTTAGCGTCACCTCAACAATTGTCCTCGTAGATGTAGGAACAGAAAACTCATCAATTGCAATCTTCAAATGCTCCTGATTCTGAGCCCACTTTTCAAGTTTATAAAGAAAATTCTGATTACCTTCTCCATATACCCAGCTTGTTCTAAAGATAAGATATTCTTCACAAACCTTTGTCTTATTTGATTAACAATCTTTTTTTATAATACTGGTTTTAGTATCATCAATTCTTTTGTTGGTCTCGTCAATACGTTTGTTCGTTTCATAAATCATTTTTCTGAGTTCTTTAATTTCGTTTTCCATGCTGTTTTGTCTTGCAATAAGAGATTCTAAAGCCGCATAATTCACCTGTAACAAATACTCTGAATTCTGAATTCCTAGACCTTTCTGAGTAATTGTAGGATTTTCAAGGATGTGCTCAATAATTCAAATTATTATTTAATCAGTTCAGGAAAAAGAGTCAGAGATTCCTTGCACCATCGAGGTGCTCGGAATAAGAAAAAAATTACTTAACTGCTTGAAATCACATAAAAAAGTAAAAATTTAAAAAGCTTTAAATCGTTGACGAAGGACCTCATAAAGAAGCACAGTAGCAGCCATAGCAACATTCAGACTCTCTGTTTTCCCTTTATGAGGGATTCTACAGTTTATATGGCTTATTTTTCTTAGCTCCTCACTTACTCCATGAGATTCATTTCCAAAAGCAACTGCTATCGGCTGAGTATAATCCATATCAAAGCAAAGTAGTTTTGCCTTTAAGTCCGTTATTACAAGAGTAAGCCTGCACTGAGCAATGAATTCTTCAGTTTCCCTAACAGAGGCTTTTATCACAGGGATAAAAAATATGCTTCCAGCTGAAGCTCTTAAAACCTTGCCTGACAAAGGATTACACGTTCCAGGTATAATTAAAACAGCATCTGCACCAAGAGCCTCAGAAGCACGAATGATTGTTCCAAGATTTCCAGGATCTTGAACTTTGTCTACAATAGTGATAAGTGTCGGATTTTTAACTTCGTTGAGATTTTTCATTTTAAAGCTTGCCACTGAAAAAATACCCTGTGGCGTAACTGTATCAGAGATTTTCTTTGAGATCTCTTCCGAGATTCCCACAATTTCAAGTTCTTTGTCTTGAAAAAATTTTTCGCCATATTTCTCCATAAATTGCTTTGTAACAAGCACTTTTTCAATCCGAACAAAACAAGACTCTAAAGCTGACTCAATCAGATTTATTCCTTCAATAAAAATTTTTTCATTGGGTTGTTTTTTGATCCTTCTTATTTCTTTGATAAAAGGATTTTCAATGCTTTGAATCCATTTCATTTAGTTAGCTCAATAAATGCTTCAGGAATGCTTTCTATGATATCTCCTGCAATAAGTCCATGATAGCCCTTTGCTCTGGCAGCTATGTCTCCACTTAATCCGTGAAGATAAACACCAAGCACAGATGCATAAAAAGGAGTCAATCCTTGACCAATAAGTGAAGCAATTATGCCTGTAAGAACATCTCCAGACCCTCCTGTTGCCATTCCAGGATTTCCTGTTGTATTTAAATAAACCCAGCCCTGAGGCTCTGCAACCACTGTAGGCACTCCCTTTAAAACAAGCACAACATTTAATTGTTTCGCTACCTTTTGAGCAATATCAATTCTTTGTTTTTCAATTTCCTTTACTGAAATATTTATGAGCCTGCTTAACTCACCTGGATGAGGTGTAAGAACAATCTGAGAAGTAGCTTTTTCCAAAATATTTATAATTCTTCCAAGAACTGTAATTCCGTCAGCATCAATAACTATGGGACAGGGACATTGTTCAATAAGAGCTTTTAAAATAACTTCAATATCCTCATTTACTCCTACTCCAGGACCAAAAGCAACAACATTTGCCCTTTCGTTTATAAAATCAAGAATTTCAGGTAAAGCCTGCTTTGAAAGAGTATTTGTTGTGCATGCAAGTGGAAGAAGCATTTCTTCAAGAACCTTACTTTGAAAAACAACCTTGAGTGCTGCAGGAACTGCCATTGTTACAAGGCCAGAACCTGTCCTTAATGCTGCCTTTGATGTCATTAAAGCTGCTCCTGTTTTCCCTGTAGAGCCTGCAATTACAAGAACATGCCCGTATTTTGTTTTATGGGAATACTTTGGTCTTGGAGGAATAAGTAAGCGAGCAAAAGAGGGTTCAATTGTACAAATCTTTAAATTTTCAGATTCTGTTAATTCCTGTGGAAAGCCTATATCTTCAACAAATAACTCACCTGTGCAGCCTCTGCCAGGAAAAAGGAGATGCCCTCTTTTTGGAAGCCCGAATGTTACTGTTGTGTTTGCTTTTAAAGCAACTCCAAGAACTTCTCCTGTATCTGAAGATACTCCTGATGGAATATCAACAGCCACAATAAATTTTTGAAAAGAATTAAGTTTTTCAATAAATTGAGCAAGTTCACCTTCAATTGCTCTTTTAAGTCCTGTGCCAAATATTGCATCTATAACAACATCTGCACTGAGTATTTCATCATCTTTCGGATAACCTTCAACTACTGGCACTCCAAATTTTTTTGCTATATCAAGCTGGGCTTTGCAATCCTTTGAGAGTTTATCTTCAGAAAAAAGCTGAAAAATTTTTATATTTTTAATTTTATTTTTGAGCAATCTTGCACAGGCAATACCATCACCTCCATTATTTCCAGGTCCTGCAAGAACAATTACATTTTCAGGATTAAATTTAAGAACATGTTTTGAAACAGTTAAAGCAGCTCTTTCCATTAAAACCATTGATGGAATACCATAATGCTCAATTGTTAATCTGTCAATTTCTGCCATTTCAAAAGATGTAACAACTTTCATAAATAAATTATAGCATATCAAATTCCTTTGCAATAAAATGGTTCAAGTGTTCAAAGTTGTTCAAGAATTCAAGGGCTTAAAACTTCTACTAAGAAGAGAAAATGAAGTTTCTATTGGCAATCTCAATTAAAATCTTGAAACAACTGTGAGATTCTTGCTATTATTATAAGTAGCCGAAGTGGTGGAACTGGTAGACACGCACGTTTGAGGGGCGTGTGGGGAAACCCGTGCGGGTTCGAGTCCCGCCTTCGGCATTATTATTCAAGTTCTTCTTTCTCCACTATTATCTCTGATTGTTGAAAAGCCTCTTTTATCTTTTCCTCATATTCTGATTTGGAAATCTGTCCTTCTAAAGCCTCAAGGCTTATCTTTATTGATACATGTTTGAATTTATCTTTAATATATCTGAGAGTTCGCGTAAAGTCTGAAAGCTTCCCTGACGGCACTCTTATTTCAAATCTCATATGAGAAAACAAATCAAGCTGAGAAGGCTTTTTATATCCAGGCTCGTAAGTTATTTCCTCATTTATTGTTTTTTCTACTTTTTCAGTTGTATCTGCTTTATATTTGTTTTCTATCTTTTCCTCACAAATTTCCTTTCTAACTAAAATCTCTCCATCGCAAAGTTCAACTTCGCAGTTCTCTTTAAAATAAGCACATACAGGATTTCCATTATTCAGTCTGCCCATTCCAAAAATACCTTCTCTTACTCCTTTTTTGATAGCTGTTTTAAGAACCTCATCAGATGGTATTCGCATCTCGCCTGGAACCTTAAGAAATGCCTCATATATTTTTTTTGTCTCAACATATTGCCCGCTCTTTAAATATTTATCAAGTAAAAATACTGGTGCAATATTTAATGCAAGCTCTTCATCCTGTCTTAATCTCTCATATACCTCTTTATCAATCGTTCTGCCAGATCCATAGGTACTGATCCCCATATCAATTTCCTTAAAACCTTCTCTTGAAGGCAAATAAACCTTTCTGTATAAATCCCTTAATGCACCTTTTAGTAATTCTTCGGACTTCTTTATTTTTTCCTTTATTTCTCTTTTCTCATTATCGGTAAGCCTTATGTTTTTGTCTTTTTCAATCAACTTCCATGCAAGCATTTTTTTTATTTCATTGTTAAATCTTATTATTTGACTGGAATCCTTAAGGAGAAATATAAGGGTATTTTTATAAATTCTCGGTCTTTCTCCATAGTTTTCAAATATATCATTCAATCCATTCTCTTTGTTAAGAATGATTAGTTTCAACGCTCGAGTATCTGGAATGTCTCTGGAATCTCCAGGCCATATATAGTTTTCAAAGTGATTTCCAAGATGTTCTTCAAGAAGTTCCTTTTCAGTGGAATTTATCTGTTCAGAATTGAGGGTTTCCATTTTATCATGGAGTATCTTATATAAATTCGGCGTATTTGTGAAGAAAAGTCCGTGATCAGAAAGATAAAAAAGATGCTCTTTAAGCTTTTCAACTGTCTCCACCACTATGCTGCTACTTACAGAGGGTTCCGCTGAGGAAAGCTTTATTTCTCCTATTGTAGCACCTCTATCAGGACCTCCGGAAAAAGAATACATAAAAATTGTTGTTGCTACAGAAGTGCCAAAACAGTAAGGTAGATAACTATCACCCATGGCTCTATCTACTCTTTTTGCTCCTGAATTAGGCAATGTTATATCCTGGGCAATTACACTGTCATATTCTGAACCAATATGTTTAATGAGTTCTCTTCTAATTTCTTCATTAGAGAGATTAAAGTCTGCAACTCTGATATATGGTCTTTTTGAATTGATGAGTGAATGAACAACCATTGCAAGAAGTCTTAGCACTCCTCTTGTCCTCTGAAATGTTGGGAAAGAACCCCATCTTTTGTAAAGAACATCAATAACCTCTGGTTGAAAAGGGTAGCTCTTCAGGAATCTATCTCTGTAAAGGGACTTTTCCATGCCTTCAGGTAAAAGCCTTTCCTTTTCAGCATAATCCACAAATTCTTTAACAATCATCCTTGCTTTATCTTCTTCAATCCTTGAAAAAAGTCTTCTACGAATCACATCTGCCACTTCTTCATCACTTACAGGAGTGTAAATTTTTTCAACTCTTCCTGCAATTTGTTTTAAACTTTGAAGGAGTGCTTCTGAAGTCTCATCTGGATAAGGACAGCTTGCTGGAAGACTCATAAAAAGCGCTGTTTTATCGAGACTCTTTACAACATTTGTTAAATTTTGAATAAAAACCAGACTTTGTGTTGCAAGATTGCTGTCTCCAACCTTTTTTGCGAGCGCTGCAGTAAGATAAGAATGCAACTCATCCATTAAAATTAAAACAGGCTCATGCTCTTTCAAAAACTCCTTTAATTTTTCACCTCCGGGTGGCACCTCGCCTTTAAATCTATCAATCTTTCCACTTAACTGTTTTTCCATTTCTTCCCATATAGTACCTTCCTTTACTTCTGATTTGTCACCTGAAAAAACGAAAACCTTTGCTCCCCATTGCTTTGCTTTATGATAAAGATAAATCAATGTGTGAGTTTTGCCACCACCAAAGGGAGTTTGCAACTGTATTACCGAGTCTGAAGGAGCTCCTTTAAGTCTCTTTTCTGCCTCATTAAGAATCTGTTTTAACCCCTGTGTTTCATAAGTTCTTGAAAGAAATATATCTCTGTCTCTGTATTCTTCTGAAGCAGTTCCCTTTGCTACTTCCCAGAGATCAGCAGCATAGGTTTCCATTTTAAATTTACCTTCCTGTATGTCTCTATGGGGTATTGCTACAGTTGAAAATGGTTTCATTCAAACAACCTCCTCTGTTTTTTTATTTCAGTTATCAACCTCTCTTTGCCTGAGAGAAAACCATCAAGAAGTTTTTTCTCTTTGCTTTCAATAGATAGAGTTTCAGAGACTGCCTGGGCAACTCTGTAAAAAGCATCTTTGGCTCCAAAGCCGCTATCAGATAAAACCTTCTTCATTTTCTCTCCATTTCCTTCTTTCCATAATAAGAGCACATAATGAAGCACATCTATTAGTTCATTTGAATCTTCAAGTTCTGCCAAATCTCTTTCATGGGGTCCTAAAACTTTTATGAACTCTTTATCTTTTATTATAAATCCCTTGTTCCACTCTTTTGCTAAATCAATCCCTGTTGACTGGGCAAGTTTTCTTGCTTCATCAAACTCAACTTTTGCCTCACCATATGTCCATCGCCAGAGTAAATAAAATCTTGTAAGTGGAGAAAGTTCCCCAGCAATGCCATTGTGCAAAATTTGTCTAACTGCATAATCCGTTACGATTTCTCGGATAAATTCAAGGAGTTTATCAGCCCTTATGATATTTCCTTCATAATCCATAACCTTCTCATATTTGCCAAATATTTCAATTGCAGAACCTATACCCGCAATAAAGAAGCCTGCTCCAGAGACGCCTTCTTGCCATAATCTCTCAAGTTTTTGATAGATGTGTTTCTTTATCTCATCTTTTACTTTGTTATACCAGCCTATTTCTTGTCTTTTCATCTTGCGGCAAACAAAATAGATTGAAGATGCAAGAGCAGCGGATTCTTTAGCCCTTAGCCTTGCTTTCATCTCCGTATCAATTGGCCATGATGCAGTTGGAACAAGTCCAGAATCCAAAAGCGAGTTTATCAATGTCTCCCAACCAGAGGTAGATTTATGGGTATAAACAATTGTTG
>NZ_JBMFOO010000041.1:0-3732 GCF_049969575.1 Thermodesulfovibrio sp.
TTCCACACTCATCCATACAAAATCAAGAACTTTCCCTTTTTTTCTTAACACCTGAGATACATCAGGAGATGTTATTTTAACAACAATATCTGAGCCAGGTTGAGCTTGCCCCTTCACACTTACCGTAGAACCATGATAAAACAATATGATCGTGATTGGCAATCACCGAAATTTTAGCCCATGCATTTGTTGATATAGTGATTAAAAAAATTAAAGACAAAAAAATCATTAATTTTTTCATTTTAATGTCCTCCTGCAGGTGATAATAAAATTGATGGTGGTGTAATTAATTCAATAATTATTTTTACTGTAACCATCAATACAAGAATTGCCATTAGAATTCTTAATTGCTCACCCTTTATTTTCTTTCCTATAATTGCACCGATCTGGGCTCCAAAGCTTGAGCCAATCAAAAGGAGTATAGCAAGTAAAATATCCACTGTGTGATTTATGTATGCCTGAAGAAATGTTACCTCAACGCATGTAAAAAAAATCTGAAAAAGACTCGTTCCTATAACAATGTTCATGGGCATTTTAAGAAGATAAAACATCACTGGTACCATTAAAAATCCTCCTCCAACACCCATTATTGCTGCAAGAATTCCCACAATATAACCAACTGTAGCGGTTACTAATATGGAATGGGTAACACCTGATTTCTTATAATGAATTTGAAAGGGAAGCGATTTGAAAAATTTTGTAATAACTGACTCTTTTTTCTCTTTTTTTTCAACGGTTTTATTTTTGCTTTTGAATTTACTAAGACTTTCTATAAGCATGAAAGTTCCTATTACACCAAGCATTATTACATAGGTAATTTTAATTAAGAAGTTTACATTTCCGAGTACTCTAAGAATTTTGATTATTTCCACACCTGTTAATCCACCAAGAAATCCTCCAATTAACAAATGAAATCCCATTTTGAAATCAACATTTCCCAACCTCCAGTGAGCATATGTTCCTGAAGTGGATGCTCCTACAATCTGAGCTGCGTCAGTTGCTGCTGCTACAGCAGGTTGAATTCCTAACATCATCAAAAGAGGTGTCATAAGCCAGCCTCCTCCTACACCAAACAATCCTGAAAGTAATCCAACAGCCAATCCGAGACATACAGGTAAAAATACATTAATACTAGTTAATGCTACAGGTAAGTAAATATACATGTTTCCTCCTATTTTTATTTCTTTGTCATTGTTATAACCGGACAACAAGCATGTTTTATAAGGTTTTTCAATTTTCTTGCTGATAGTTCGCCATTTACAGTAATTTCTGGGCTCAGCAGTACCATTTCAATATGCTGGTTTTTTCTTAAAAAGTTATCAATTGCATTGTAAACTGTATTTTCTGTGTAAACTATATCAACCTTAATTCCTGACTGATTGTATTTTTCTTTTAAGTCTTTGAGATTTCTTTGAATTATTTCATTCTGATTCGTTTGTAGTAACTCCACTGCAGTATTTGATTCACTTGCTTCTGCAAATGTAACTGCAGTCATTAAATCTTCAAATTTTCTTTTTTTAGGATGAATTAACAGCATAGTTATATCCTTATTCATAATTTTTGCCAGTTCTTTAGTGTACTGAAAGATTTCATCCATTTTTTCTCCCCACAATACTGTTAGCAAAAGGTGTTTTTTGCTCATTTTATTTTCTGTATATTTATAAAAACAAAAATTGTGCCACCTGGATTTTTTTGATATTATTTAATTTTTGAAGGAAGGGAACGAGAGATACTGTTTTATTTTGAAACAATAATGAACAATTTTATTTATTATCCGATTTCAGTATTCTCCATAAACTTGTTCGTGAGATGCCAAGAAGTTCTGCAGTTTTAGTTTTATTGCCTCCTGTAATTTCTAAAATTTTTTCTGCATATTCTTTATTTAATTCATCTATAGTTTTTATATTACCATGCTGTATTGTTTCTATTTTAAACAGTGAAAGAGTAGGGGGGAGACTTTCTACGGTAATATATTGAGTTTTTTCAAGTATTATGGCTCTTTCAATTATATTTTCAAGTTCTCTTACATTGCCTGGAAAACTATAGTGTATCAGAATATCCATTGCTTCTTTTGTAAATCCTTTGATTTTCTTGTTGTATTTTGGTAGATGTTTCTGTAAAAAGAATTTGCTTAACGGCTCAATGTCTTCTTTTCTTTCTCTTAAAGGTGGAATATAGATCTCCATCACATTAAGACGATAATAAAGGTCTTCACGGAATCTTTTCTCCTGGATAGCTTTTTTCACATCCTGATTTGTTGCTGCGATAAATCTTACATTAACCTTTATGGGTTTTGTGCCTCCAACTCGGAAAAATTCTCCTTCTTCTATAACCCTAAGAAGCTTTGCCTGGAGATTGGGGCTCATTTCAGCAATCTCATCCAAAAAAAGACTGCCTCCGTCAGCTACCTCTATTAATCCCTGTTTCTGTTTTATTGCTCCTGTGAATGCTCCTTTTTCATGACCAAAAAGCTCGCTGCTGAGTAATTCTTCTGTTAAAGTAGCGCAGTTGATAGACAAAAAAGGCATATCCTTTCTTTTACTTGTATAGTGAATAAGTTTTGCTATGAAACTTTTACCGACTCCACTTTCTCCTGTAAGAAGAACATTGCAATCTGAATTTTTTATCTGTTCAATAATATTTAGGATATTTTTCATGCTTTCACTTTTACCAATGAAAGAGGTTTTTTTGTTTATTTCAAGAAATGTTTTTAATGCTATATTTTGTCTTTCAAGAATTTTTTTTTCCTTAATCTTGGAAATTTTGAGAATTAATTCATCCAGATCAAAGGGTTTTGTAATATAGTCATATGCTCCTTTTTTCATAGCTTCAACTGCTGAGGCAATGCTTCCAAAACCTGTAATTATAACAATTTCAATATCTGGCTCTTTTTTCTTGGCTATTTCAAGAAGTTGAATCCCGTCAATCTCAGGCATTTTAATATCTGTTATGAGAACATCAAATTTGTCTTTTTCAAGCATTCTGAAAGCTTCAAGTCCGTTGGTAACTCCTTCTACTTCATAGCCTTCTGCTTTAAGAGCGTATACAAGATGTTTTAATGTGATTTCTTCATCTTCTGCAACAAGAATTTTAAAGTTCATAAGATGTTCCCGGTAATAAAATTCTAAAGGTTGTTCCTTTGCCTTCTATACTCTCTACAAATATTTTACCATTGTGCTTTTGAATAATATTATAAACTATTGCAAGACCGAGACCTGTACCTCTATTTTTTGTAGTAAAAAAAGGTTCAAATATCTTTTCTAATTTGTCAGCAGGAATTCCGATTCCTGTATCTGATACAGATATTTCTACAAAGTCGTTTTTCTCTAAAATTTTTAATTTTATCTGTCCGTCCTCATGCATTGCATCTATTGCATTATCAAAAAGATTAAAAAATACTATTTCCAGTTGATCCGGGTCAGCAGTGATTACAATTTCTTCTGGAATTTCTTTTAAATCTATATTTTTAAAGTTTCTCTGTTTGATTATTGAATTAGAGGCTTTTAAAATAATATCTTTTATTCTTACCTTTTTAAAAACTGGCTCTTTACCTCTTGCAAATTCAAGTAAATCTTCTATAATTCTTTTTACTCGTGCAATTTCATGGGATACATCATTTAAAATCTCATTAACAAATACAGAAGGCTCTTTTAACTCTTTTTGTAAAATTTGTACTGAAATATAAATATTGTTCAGAGGATTGTTTAATTCGTGGGCTACTCCTGTAGCAAG
>NZ_JBMFOO010000041.1:3832-11115 GCF_049969575.1 Thermodesulfovibrio sp.
TTATTCTATAAATATCATTAAACTTAAAACAAGATGTTTGTATAAAATTTTAAATCATTGACAAAATCCTTGTGTTTTTTATATCTTAGTAAGTGCTTACATGCTGATATTCTAAGGGGGCAAAATGAATACAATGAAAATAATTTCATTGATTTTTTGTTTTTTTCTTCTTTTTTCCTGTTCAAAATCTCCTAAACAGAAGCACATGCCTTCAGTTCCTGTTATTGTTTCTCAAGCAATTATTAAAGATGTGCCAGTTCAGATTACAGCAATAGGGAATGTGGAGGCTTATTCTTCAGTTACAATAAAATCAAGAGTTGAAGGACAGCTTATTAAAGCAAACTTTAAAGAGGGAGATGAGGTCCATAAGGGACAACTTCTTTTTGTGGTTGATCCAAAACCATTTGAAGAAGCTGTAAGACAGGCTGAGGCAAATCTTTTAAGAGACAAAGCACAGCTTGAATTTGCTCGTGCTGATCTTGAAAGGTATGATGAACTTGTAAAAGAAGAGCTTGTTTCAAGACAACAGTATGAAAAAATAAGAACAACTTATGAATCTCTTAAAGCAACTGTAAAAGCAGACCAGGCAATTCTTGAAAATGCAAGATTGCAACTTAATTATTGCTATATCTATTCGCCAATTGATGGCAAAATTGGTTCATTGCTTGTTCATCCAGGAAATATGATAAAGGCAAATGACACTCAGATTGCTATAATAAATCAAATTGTTCCAATATTTGTCCGTTTTTCAGTTCCAGAACAAGAGCTTTTAAGAATAAGGAAAGCAATGTCTCAGGGATTGCTTAAAACAGAAGTTGTTGTTAAAGGTACTGATACCAGCTATACTGCACAGGGTAAGGTTGTTTTTATTGACAATGCTGTTGATGTAGCAACAGGAACAGTCAAACTTAAGGCTGAGTTTGCCAATAAAGATAAAATGCTCTGGCCCGGACAGTTTGTTAATGTTGTTTTAACTTTGGGGGTTAAGAAAAATGCAGTGGTAATTCCATACAGAGCTCTTCAGACAGGTCAAAAAGGTCAGTATGTATGGGTTGTTAAAGAGGATAAAACTGCTGAAATAAGGGAAGTTACCCCTGGGTTGAGATTTGGCGATGATGTAGTAATTGAAAAAGGACTTAATGCTGGAGAAATTGTTGTTGTTGATGGACAGTTGAGACTAACACCTGGAGTAAAAGTGGAGATCAAAAAATAATGAACTTCTCTCAGCTTTTTATCCAACGCCCAGTAATGACAACTCTTTTAATGGTTGCTATTGTTGTCTTTGGAGTAGTGGGATATCGTTATCTACCAATAGCTGAACTTCCCAATGTTGACTTTCCTACAATACTTGTTTCAGCTTCGCTGCCAGGTGCCTCTCCGGAAACAATGGCATCAGCAGTTGCAACACCTCTTGAAAGAGAGTTTTCTACAATTTCAGGATTAAAATCAATGAACTCTGTCAATGCAAAGGGGCTAACCCAGATAACTCTTGAGTTTGACCTAAACAGAGATATAGATGCAGCAGCGCAGGATGTCCAAACAGCAATTGCAAGGGCGAGTAAAAATCTTCCCTCAAACATGCCAACTCCTCCTACTTACAATAAAGTTAATCCTGCTGATATGCCAATTCTTTATTTCGCAATTACTTCTCCTACAATGCCTCTTTACAGGCTTCATGAGTATGCAGATACACTTTTAGCACAAAACATTTCAATGGTAAATGGAGTGGCACAAGTTCAGATATTTGGAGCTCAAAAATATGCTGTTAGAGTAAGAATAGAACCACAGAAAATAGCAAGCAGAGGAATTGGAATTGATGAGGTAGAACAGGCAATAAAAAAGGGTAATGTTGAGCTTCCTACAGGCACACTTTATGGTGATTATCAAGCATTTACAATTGAGGCAACAGGACAGCTTCTGAATGCTTCCCATTATAATGAACTGATTGTAAAAAGTAAAGAAGGCTTTCCTGTAAGAGTTAAGGATATTGGAGAGGCTATTGACAGTGTTGAAAACGATAAACTCGCTGCATGGTACGGAAGTGAAGGAAAACTTCAGAGAGCAATGGTTCTTGCAATTTACAGACAGCCTGGAACGAATACAGTTAAGGTGGCTGATGATGTAAAGAAGAAAGTAGAAGAGCTTAGAGCACAGATGCCAGCAAGTGTTTCTTTAAATCTTCTTTATGATCGTTCTCAATCAATAAGAGAATCTGTAAGAGATGTGGAGTTTACTCTGCTTTTTACTGTTTTTTTAGTGGTAATGGTAATTTTTGTCTTTTTAAGAAGACTTTCAGCTACTGTAATTCCTTCTGTTGCCCTTCCAATCTCAATAATTGGAACATTTGCTGTTATGTATCTTCTCGGATACAGCCTTGATAATCTCTCTCTTATGGCACTTACTCTTTCAATTGGCTTTTTAGTTGACGATGCAATTGTTATGCTTGAAAACATTGTAAGGCATGTTGAAAAGGGAGAAAAGCCCTTTCAGGCAGCCTTAAATGGTTCAAAGGAGATATGGTTTACAATTCTTTCAATGACTCTTTCACTTGTGGCAGTTTTTATTCCTGTGCTTTTTATGGGTGGAATTATTGGAAGACTCTTTAAGGAGTTTTCTGTAACCATCTCTGTTGCAATTTTAATTTCAGGATTAGTTTCTCTGACGCTCACCCCAATGATGTGTAGCAGATTCATTAAAGTGGAAAATCAAAGACATGGTAGACTTTATAATGCGTTAGAAAAAGGTTTTGAGTGGATGGTTAATGTTTATAAAGTGGCTTTAAGATGGTCATTAAAGCATCATAAATTAATGATGATTGGCTCTACAGGCATTCTTCTTCTTACGGTTTACATTTTTACGAGGATTCCTACTGGTTTTCTTCCCAGTGAAGATAAGAGTCAGATTTTTGTAATTACTGAAGCATCAGAAGACATATCCTTTGACGAGATGGTGAGACATCAGCTACAGCTGGCAGATATCATTTTAAAAGAACCATCAGTTCAGGATTTTATGACCGCTGTGGGACCTGGTCCTGCATCTCCTGCTCTAAATAATGGAAGAATGTTTATGCATTTGAAATCTTCATCAGAAAGACCCCATGTAGATAAACTAATTGAACAGCTTAGAGCAAAGCTTAATTCAATCCCAGGGCTTAAAGTATATCCTCAAAATCCTCCAACAATCCGCATAGGAGGGACTCTTACAAAAGCTCTTTATCAATTTACTCTCTCAGGAAGCAATCTTCAGGAGCTTTATTATTATGCTCAAATTCTGGAAGCAAAAATGAAGCAGATTCCAATTATTCAGGATATTTCATCAAATTTGCAGATAAAAACTCCGCAAATTAATATAGAAATTGATCGGCCTAAAGCAGAGTCTTTAGGTGTTACAGCAGATCAGATAGAAAATGCTCTATGGTCAGCATTCGGAAGCAAATGGATTTCCACAATTTATGCTCCAAATAATCAGTATCAGGTTATTCTTGAACTTAAGCCTGAGTATCAGAAAGACCCTTCAGCACTTTCAATGCTTTATATTCGTTCATCAAAGGGAGAGCTTGTTCCACTTAATTCTGTTGCCACTGTATCCCAGAGCATTGGTCCATTAACTGTTAATCATACAGGCCAGCTTCCTTCTGTAACAATATCATTTAATCTTAAGCCAGATGTCTCTCTTGGTGATGCGGTTACTGAAATTCAGAAAGTTGCAAAGGCAACACTGCCTGATACAATAATGACAAGCTTTCAGGGTGCTGCGCAGGCATTTAAAGAGTCTTTTCAAGGACTGTGGTTTTTGCTTGTTGTTGCAGTATTTGTTGTCTATTTAGTTTTGGGAATACTTTATGAAAGCTTTATCCATCCACTTACAATTCTTTCTGCTCTTCCCTTTGCAAGTTTTGGAGCTCTGGTTACTTTGCTTGTCTTTGGAGTTGAATTAAACATTTATGCCTTTGTTGGAATAATCATGCTTATAGGACTTGTTAAGAAAAATGGAATTATGATGATAGATTTTGCACTTCATGCTCAGAGAAATGAAGGCATGAAACCACAGGAAGCAATTTATAATGCCTGTCTTATAAGATTTCGTCCAATAATGATGACAACTGCTGCAGCAGTGTTTGGAGCGCTTCCAATTGCGCTTGGAATTGGAGCAGGTGGTGAGGTTCGCCAGCCACTTGGTCTTGCAGTTGTTGGAGGCTTGCTTTTTTCACAAATGCTTACCCTTTTTGTTACACCCGTGTTTTATCTTTATATGGATAGGCTTCAGAACTGGCTTGGCAAGAAAAAAAGTATATGATATAATTACATAAAAAGAGGAGGTGGCATATGCAGCTTCACTCTATAAAAGTTGAAATTCCAGAAGGATGCAACATAATTCTTGGACAGACTCATTTTATAAAAACTGCTGAAGACCTTTATGAAATTCTTGCAACCCATATTCCCCATGCAAAATTTGCAGTTGCCTTTACAGAAGCCTCAGGCCCATGTCTCATCCGTTCTGAAGCAAACGATGAAGAGCTAAGAGAGGTTTGCATTCGCAATCTTCAAAACATAGGAGCAGGTCATGTATTTTGTATTCTTATGAAAGGAGCTTTCCC
The DNA here is from genome assembly GCF_049969575.1 of Thermodesulfovibrio sp. Lineage (NCBI taxonomy): Bacteria > Pseudomonadati > Nitrospirota > Thermodesulfovibrionia > Thermodesulfovibrionales > Thermodesulfovibrionaceae > Thermodesulfovibrio > Thermodesulfovibrio sp. The sequence goes on from NZ_JBMFOO010000041.1 coordinate 8,430, forward strand.
AATAAGTGTTTTAAACGCAATAAAAATGTGTCAGGAAGTATGCACCATTTATTGTGCAACCGCAAATCCTCTTGAGGTAATAGTTGCAGAAACAGAGCTTGGTAGAGGAATTCTCGGAGTAATTGATGGAGCAAGCCCGAAAGGTGTAGAAAAAACTGAAGATAGAGAGCATAGAAAGGGATTTCTTAGAAAAATAGGCTATAAAATTTAATCACTTAAAAATGTATTTTTTAAATTAACAAAGCCTATTTTAAGGTGCGTAACATTTTTTAAGTCAATTGGAGGAGATGAAAATATAACATTTTCTTTTGTTACTTCTTCAAGTATTCCTAAGGCAATGCAGTCTTCGGAATTAAATATGCCCAAAATTGTTCCTTCAAGATTTTCTGTTATTTGCTGTTTTTTAAGCAGTCTTTTTTCCAAAGCAAAACTTTCTAATTTTTCAAAGTACTTTTTAAATTTAGATAGTCTATAGCTTGCTCTCTGGGCAGAATTTCTTGGTATAATCCTACTGGATGGCTTCAGGGTTATTACTTTAGATTTGATTTCATTTATAATGTGGTCAATCTCTCCATTTTTGTTAAAGGCAATAACCAGATCAGGCTTGAAGATTTCAATTTTTCGTAGCTTTAGTTGTTTTCCTTGTTCTGCTGATATTAATCCAGTGGTGTCAATTAATGTAGTAGTATTTAAGTGTTCAGCGAACTCAGCAGCTTTTTTAAATTCATCTAAAAATATCTGGGGACACACTGATGGAGTTGTTGCTCCTACAAAATAAATTTTATCAAAATCTATAAGAGGAGATTTTTCTTCAAACTTAGTTGCCTCTTCCTTCTTGTAATATTTTAGAGCAATGGTTGTCGGGATACCGATACTGCTTTGACCTATGTCAGAGTCAATAAAAATTAATGGCTTTTCAAGATTAAGATTTTTTATTAAATATTTTATAAAGGTAGATTTTCCAGAATCAACACTCCCAATGACTATAACTTTTTTACATTCTTTTGCTTCTTTTAATACAACTTCCCAATCAGGTTCAGGTATCATACCTGTAGTTATGGCAGTCCAACTCCGTTAATTTCTGTGCCACAATTCATGCATTTTGAGTTTAATGTATTTATTTTTGAAATAAAATAACCAAATCTTTCAATTACAATGTTTTTGCATTTAGGGCAGCAAGTATTTTCTCCACCTTCACCAGGAACATTTCCAGTATAAACAAACTTAAGTCCTTCTTCAAAACCAATATTTCTTGCTTTTCTTAATGTTTCAACAGGTGTTCTTGGTTTATCAGTGAGCTGATATGTTGGATAAAATTGAGTTACATGCCATGGAATTGAAGGATCAATGGAGACGAGAAAACGGGCTATACTTCTTAAAAATTCCTCTGAATCATTGAGTTCAGGAATAATCAAGGTTGTTACCTCAACCCATACTCCAAGTTCTTTAAGAAGTTTTATATTTTTCATTACAGGCTCAAGCCTTGCTCCGCAGATTTTTTTATAAAAATCATCGTCTCCTTTAAGGTCAACATTTATTGCATCAAGATAGGGTGCAACAAATCTCAAAGCTTCATCTGACATGTAGCCATTGCTTACCCATACATTTTTAATTCCTTCCTTATGAGCTAAAACCATGCAATCATAGGCAAACTCAAGAAATATAGTTGGTTCAGTATAGGTGTAGGAAATACTCTTACAGCCGCTTGCTCTTGCTTCCTTTACCACATCTTCGGGTGTGAAGTCTTCACCAGGAATATCTTTATAAAGCCTTGGATATTGAGAAATTGTATAGTTCTGGCAGTGAAGACAGCGGAAATTGCATCCAACTGTAGCAATTGAATAGGATACAGAACCTGGATAGAAGTGGAAAAGAGGCTTTTTCTCAATGGGATCAATGTGATAGGCAATTATTTTTCCATAGACAAGACTGTAAAGTTTGCCCTCTCTGTTTTCCCTGACTCCGCAAATGCCTCTTGCCTGAGGAGAGATTATACAATGGTGATTACAAGCTCCACATTTTACCTTTCCATCAGAGAGTTGTTCATAAAATAAGGCTTCTTTCATGATTTTTTGCCTCTACTTTTACCTTTTTTTGTTGCAGAGCCTGTCTTACAAACTCTTCTGCCTCTTTTTTTAGGTTTATCCTCCTTTTCTGCTTCAGCAGTTTGAGACTCTTCCTCTTGTCCTATAAGTCCGTATTTAACCATAACAATTTTTTCAGCTTCAAGCCAGTTATCAAGATCTCTTCCTGGAATGCATCCGCTTTTAACATAGAGTTCATAGGCAACCTGCCTTATTTCTTCTTCAAGCCTTTCTCTGTCAATCATTTTTACACCTCCAAATTAAATTTTGAGAATTATTTATCCCTCAAGCATCTTTTTTAAATTATATCAAAATTTTCAAAAAAGTTTTTTGGCTATCCTTAAATTTTCATACTTATTGCTTCACATAAAAATCATATTTTACTGCCTGTGCTACGGCATACAGGCCTGCCAAATAGGCAGGCAGGTCGCTCAAGAACTCTCTTAAATATCCAAACCTTTTGCCTATACTCCAATGCTCCACATGACAATTATCATTTTTTCAATAAGGTCTTGATCTTAGTAAAAACTATAGCTTTTTCATAAAGATAGATTTTAAATGAGACAATTCGCTTAATTTATCTGTAGGCAATTTCAGGTTAT
>NZ_JBMFOO010000042.1:0-66 GCF_049969575.1 Thermodesulfovibrio sp.
AGGCTTTCAGATCTTCCTTCGTTGCAAAGGCTTTCAGATCTTCCTTCGTTGCAAAGGCTTTCAGAT
>NZ_JBMFOO010000042.1:166-11091 GCF_049969575.1 Thermodesulfovibrio sp.
CTTCCTTCGTTGCAAAATTTTTAAGCTCTTCCTTTAATTCATTTTTTAAAAGATTGATTTCCTGTCTTACTGCCTCTCTTATTAAATTTGATAAGGTTTTCTCATCCATAACAATCTCCTTAAGTTAGAGTTAGAATAGATAATTATAATAGACTTGTGCTATAAATAGTCAATTGTGGGAAAAAGCTATTTAACTCCAAATTAAATTCCGTATTTTTCACTTAATCCTGAGTCTTGATTTTTTCAGAAGACTTCATTTAACTTATCATCGTAAATATCACCCATGCTTTGAACCATAATGTTTGGTTCAGAAAGAAGAAAGGTATTATAATGAATCTCATTCGCAGGAAATTTGTTTTGATTTTACTTCTTATCATTGCAGTGCTTGTTTTCGGAACAGCAGGATATATGATTATTGAAGATATGAAGTTTATTGATGCATTTTATATGACTGTAATTACTCTCGCAACAGTTGGTTTTAAAGAAGTTAAAGACCTTGATGAGCCTGGTAAAATTTTTACAATTATTCTTATATTGAATGGTTTTGGAATCTTTACCTATAGTCTTACCACAGGAGCTAAAATAATAATTGAAGGAGAAATAAAGGAGGTTTTCAAAAAAAGAAGAATGAGAAAAAAAATTGATGGATTAGCACAACATTACATTGTATGTGGCTATGGAAGAATGGGAAGCATTATAGTTAAAGAACTTAAGGCTAATAATATGCCAGTTGTAGTTATTGAAAAAAATAAAATTAATCTCCCTGAAGATGAAGAATTTGTATATGTAGAAGGTGATGCAACGCATGACGATGTTTTAAAGTCTGCAGGGATAGAAAAAGCTAAGGGACTTATTACAGTTCTGCCATCAGATGCAGAAAATCTTTATGTAGTTTTAAGTGCACGGGAATTAAACCCTGATCTATTTATAGTAGCAAGGGCAATTGATAAAGAAGCAGAATCTAAACTTAAGAGAGCTGGAGCAGACAAAGTAGTATCTCCTTATTTTATCGGTGGACTTAGAATTGCCCATACAATTTTGAGACCTACTGTAGTGGATTTTATTGAATTTGCAACCCGTTCTGAACATATTGAGATTCAGATAGAAGAAATAAAAGTTTCTTCAGGTTCAGGTCTTGTCGGAAAAACAATTGCCCAGAGTGGTATAGGAAGGGACATTGGAGTCATCATACTTGGAATAAAAAGAGCAGATGGAAGAATGAAATTCAATCCAACATCGCAAACTCTTATTAAAGAAGGAGACACATTGATTGTAATAGGACAGACTGATAAACTTTCCCTACTTGAAAAACTTGCTAAGGAATAACTTTCTCAATCAGCCTCAAGGTTTTTTCTGTTGCACCTGATTTATTCAAAAAAAGTTGATAGGCTCTATTACCTATTGTCTGTCTTAGTTCTGAATTTTCTGCTAATTCTTTCAAAATTTCTGGTAAAGAGGCTTTATCAATCATTATACATGCTTTGTGATTTAAAAATTCTTCTATGAATGGAAAATTATGCATAAAGGGACCGCAGACTATAGGTTTCCTCCAATAAGCTGGCTCCAGAGGATTTTGCCCTCCATGGGCAATAAAACTTCCTCCTATAATTGCAATATCACAGATACGATAAAGACTGCCAAGTATTCCCATCTGATCAACAAGGACAACATAGGCTAAAGGTTTAACACTGAAGACAGAAGGCATTTCACTTAATTTTGAAAAAGAGATTTCTTTACTTGACTCAGCAATTTTTCTCTTTATAAGAGTTTCAACTACTTCAAATCTTTCTGGATGTCTTGGTGCAATTATAAGAGTGCCAGTAATATTAAGCTTGAGGAAAGCATCTAAAATAATCTCCTCTTCTGGTTCATGGGTGCTTCCCGCAAGGATAACAGGTTGTTCAATAGCATTTTCCCAAGGAAAGTGAATCTCCCTTAACTCAATGTCAAACTTCATATTCCCTGTCACATGGATTTTTTGTTCCTCTGCACCAATATTTAAAAATCTCTCCTTGTATCTCTCTTCCTGAACACACAGTAGAGTCAATCGTTTAAGTAAAGACTTAATGAAGAACTTAATCTTACTATAGCCGTTAAAAGATTTATCACTCATTCTTCCATTTACAAGGATTACAGGAATTTTTTTAGAAGAGATTCTTATCAAATTAGGCCAGAGTTCTGTTTCAGTGAGAATCAGTGCAACAGGCTTAAAATGTCTTAAAGTTTTATTAATTGCAAATGGAATGTCAAAAGGTATATAAATTACCTTCACATTGTGATTCTTAAATCTATCCTGAGCTATCTTCTGTCCAGTGTCAGTGATTGTGCTTAGAATTATCTCATATTTACTGGAAAGCTCTTTAATCATCCTTGATACAGCCACTACTTCTCCAACTGAGACCGCATGAATCAATATTTTAGGCTTGAATGCTTCAATCTTGTCATTTTTTTTAAAAAATCCGAATTTTTCCCTTATCCATCTTTTTCTTAAAGAAACAGGTCTTTTAAAGTATTCAAAAGGAAGCAGAAACATTAGAGCGACTAAATATAAAAAACTGTAAATTAAAAAAGTTGCTTGCATATCTCCGAAACTTCCAGGGAAGCTTTTTTCCCGACAAAATATTTTCTGATGCTGTCAAGAAAATTAATAATCTTTTCTCTGTAAGCATTGTCATAAAGTAAAAGATTAACCTGTTCTGCGATTATTTTCGTATCAAACTTCTGAATAAATTCAGGCACTCTAACATCGCCCAGATTCATAAAATCAGCAATAACATTAGGCAAAGTAATGTGTTTCACGCCTTTAATGATAGCTTTACCAATAACGTATGATAGAGGATTTAACCTATAAATAACAACCATAGGAATTTTAAGCAAAGTTGCCTGAAGTGTGGATGTGCCTGATGTAATTACTGCAACATCGCTCATTGCCAGTGCAGTAAAGGATTTTTCTTTCAAAATTGTTACATTTCCTGAAGATGTGATTTTCTTAAGAGTGCTTTCACTGAATTCAATATTTGGTGCTTTTGGAATTATGAAATGGTAGGAAGGGAAAATCTTTATAAGTTCTAACATTAAAGGCATTTTTCTCTTTATTTCAGAAGGTCTGCTACCAGGCATTAATGTGACTACTGTATCCTGACTAATTCCGTATTTTTCTCTTAAAAATTTTCTATACTGTGTATGTTCTTCATCTGGCAATTCCTCTATCATAGCTTCAAACATAGGATGACCAACAAATTTCACAGGAACACCTGCTTTTTTATATATAGTTTCTTCAAATGGTAAAACAACAGCCATAAAATCAACAACTTTCCTGATGATATTTATTCTTCCATGTCTCCATGCCCAAATCTGAGGACTCACATAATAAAGAACCTTTTTTCCCATTTCCTTAGCTTTTTTGGCAAGAGTAAGATTAAAATCAGGAAAATCAATTAATATAACACCCTGAACTTCTTTCAAGGCTTTTGTAGCAGCTTCCATATTTTTTCTTATTTTTTTTATATGTCCGAGCACCTCAAAGCCACCAAAAGAATGGGTAATCTCTCCGATAAGCTTCACTCCAGATTGAGCCATGTATTTACCGCCTATTCCAATAAGTTCAAATTTTTCTTTAAGATATGAAGCAAGCAAAGAACCGTAAAGCTCTCCTGATGATTCACCTGCAACTATTAAGAGTTTTGCAGACATCTCAATATAATCTGTGATATTTCATAAACTTCCTCATCGGGAAGTTCAGGATACATTGGTAAAGAAAGAATCTCTCCTGCTACAGCCTCTGCAACAGGTAAGTCCCCTTCTTTATAACCAAGAAAATTTAAGGCTTTCTGCAAATGCATTGGTTGAGGATAGTAAACTACTGAAGGAATTCCATGATTTGATAAAGTTTCTTTTATTTTATCTCTCTTTGAAGATCGAATACTGTAAAGATGATATACATGATAGAAATTATCCTTGTCTTTCGGCGTTATTACAGCATCACTTAAAAGTTTAGTGTAAAGAAATGCTTTTTTTCTTCTTTGCTCGTTGTATTCTTCTATATGCTTCATTTTAATCCTTAAAATTCCTGCTTGAATTTCATCAAGCCTTGAATTTAAACCAATGGTTTCATGAAGATATCTTCCTCTGGAACCATGATTTCTGAGTATCTTTATTTTTTCTGCTATTTTCATATCGTTTGTAACAACCATTCCACCATCACCAAAACATCCGAGATTTTTGCTTGGATAGAAACTAAAACAACCAGCATCACCAAAACTTCCTACTTTTTTATTTCCAATTCTTGCGCCAAAAGCCTGTGCAGCATCTTCAATTACTTTTAAGTCGTATTTCCTGGCAATTTCATTTATCTTTATCATATCTGCTGGAGCTCCGAATATATGAACTGGAATAATTGCCTTTGTTCTTGGAGTAATCTTTTCTTCAATTTTCTCAGGATCAATATTGTAAGTATCCTCTTCAATGTCAACAAAAACAGGCTTTGCTCCCACATAAAGAATAGCTTCAACTGTGGCAAAAAAAGTAAAAGGAGTTGTTATTACTTCATCTCCATAACCTATATCTAAAGCTTTAAGAGCAAGATGAAGGGCATCTGTGCCTGAGGCAACTCCAATTGCATCTACTACACCCAGATATGATTTGACTTCCTCTTCAAAGGCTTTTACATTTTTGCCAAGAATATAATGGGAACTTTCAAGAATTTCATTTATGCATGTGATAATCTCATCTTTGATATTTCTGTATTGTGTTTGCAAGTCAATAAATGGTTTCATCCTATCTCCCTTCGTTTATTTTATCTATTATTTTGAGCACTTCAATTATTTCCTGAGGAGATGCTGCCTGTTGAGAAAACTTTTTTTGTTTTACTGAGTTTAAAAAATCTCTTATTTCCTCATATAAAGGATGACTGTCTACATTCTGCACAGGAATTTCATTAATCTTACCATCTTTATCAACTTCTTTTAATTTTTTATTTATCAAATCAGCATAAATTACACTATTTTGCTGCACAGCAGAGATTTCTCTGCAAAACTCCGAGGAAACTCTACTTGCTGTAAGATGAGCTTTAGTAATTCCTTTCTGTGTCTCAAACTCCATCCAGACAGAGGCATAATCAATCCTTGAAGTTATAATACTCTGGGTAAATACTTTTATATCTGTCAACTCAAAATCTCCAGATTTTTTAAGCATCATCCATATTAAATCAAGGTCATGTATCATAAGATCATAAGTAACATCTGTATCAGTGGCCCTTCCAACAAAAGGAGATACTCTTTTTGTTTGAATAAAAAAAGGTTCTTTCAAATGTTCAAAGAAAGTTTTCACTACAGGATTATATCTTTCTATTAATCCAGCCTGAATTATTACATCTCTTTTTTTTGCCTCATCAAGAAGCATCTCTGCAAAAACAGGTCTTCCAGTTAAAGGCTTTTCTATAAAAATTGCTTTACCATGTTTTATTAAATCCATTCCTATATCAAAATGAGTTATTGTTGGTGTTACAACAAAAAAAATAGGAGTAAATTTCAATAAATCCGCATAATCAACATAATATTTCAATTTATACTGCTGTGCAACTTCTTTAGCTTTTTCTACATCTTTATCTACAATACCAACAATCTCCACATCAGGCATCTGAGTGAGCATTTTTATATGTCTTTGTCCAAAATATCCAGCACCTATCACCGCTACCTTAAATTTCATTTAGGATTTTTTCAACCTCCTGTTTTGCTTTTTTAAAACCATACTGTTTCAAAATTGACACAATTTTCTTTGAAGCAATTTTTTTAAAAATTTCCTGCCTTTTTTTAGTTTCAGGGATTTTTTTCTGAATTTCTTTTCTAAGCTTTTTAAGATATCTCAAATATAATGCAAATTCTTTGCCATATGATTTTGAGATTTCATCCCTGAGGAGTTTACTCAATGCGGGAAAATCAGTAGAAATAGCTATGGTTAAATCTGCTTTATTAAAAATTGCTGGAACATTATACAACAAACCGCCAATTTCTGAGACATCTGTAGCAGTGACACAGTTTACCAAAAATTTAGCATTCTTTACTATCTGAGCATTAAGTTTCTCATCTGATGTAGCAGCCACAACTAAAATCGCATCATCAATGTCTTCTTTACTGAATTGCTTTTTTATATACTCTATCTGACCTTTTTCAACGATTTTTCTTATGTTCTCGTTAATTTCAGGACTTATTAATGTTATTCTTGCTCCATAATGAAGCAGTGTTTTTATCTTTCTTTCAGCAACCCTACCACCACCAACTACAACACACTTTTTACCTTTTATGTCAATAAAAGCTGGAAAAAGCTTAGCCATTTATTGAATTTTAAGTCCTTCTGCTTTTTTTGCAAAATGACTGTCTGGAAATTTTTCCTTTAAAAGCTGAATATACTGCTTTGCCATGTCTGTCATATTGAGATTTTTATATGAATCTGCAAGTAAATAAAGAGTTTCATCAAGATTTTTAAAATCTGGATAGTTTTTCAAAATTCCCTCAAATCTTCCAATAGCAGCTTTATAAGAGCCTTTTTTGTGATAAAATTTACCAATTAAAAGCTCGCCCTCTGCAATAATGTTCCTACATTTCTGAATTCTCAAAGGAAGAATTTCTCCATAAGGATGTCTTGGATACATCTTTTCAAGCTTTAAAAATTCATTCAGTGCTTTTTGAGCAGTGCCTGCTCCTCTTTCAGCACCTTCTATCTGTCTGAAATAAGCCATTCCGATGCTGTATTGAGCATAAGGAGCATAGGTAGATTCAGGGTAAAGTTCCAGGAATCTTCTGTATTCAGTAATTGCAAGCTCAGGTTCATCTTCTTTTAAATACGACTCAGCTATCTTGAGCTGAGCAAGAGGAGCATACTCCTTTGCTGATTCTCTGTTTTTTATTTCAAGAAGAAGTTTTCTTGCCTCTTCATACTCTTTTTTACTTATAAGTTCATCTGCTTTCTTTAGATAAACTACAGGATCAAACTCTTCTTTTTTAATAGCCTCTTTCCCACCACAACTAAGGAGTAAAGAAAAAATAACAATCAAAACAAATAATTTAATGAGTGTTTTCATTGGGATACCCCTTGTTCTTTAGCATTTATTAAAACTTTTCAACTTTAGTTTAGTCAAGCTGTTCTTCTTATTTCAAATCCCTTCAATCCTTCAGGTTCTTCCCATATTATCTCAATATTGTCAACCCTTGCATAAGGCGGTCCTTCCTTGCATCTTTGAATAGCATGAGAGATCGCATTCTCATCACCTTCAAATACTGCCTCAACTCTTCCGTCTCTTAAATTTCTCACCCATCCATTTAATTTTAAAGAATGAGCAACTTCCTGTGTGAATGCTCTGTAAAAAACTCCCTGAACCCTTCCACTTATAAAAAGATGCGCTCTTTTCATTGTTCACTCCTTAATATCCTCTTAAAACTCTCAATCTCCTCTGTGCATCTGCTTCCCAGCCACGCTTTCCATCAGTAAGTTGCAGTGCTGTGGAGAGATTTTCTATAGCTTTAGCCCTATTTCCCACTGCCTGATAATCAACACCAAGATAGTAATATGTATCAGGATTTTCACTAACTAATTTTTTAGCTTTTTCAAGAGTATTTATACTTTCATTCCATCTTCCTGTATGAGTCAAAGCTACTCCTTTTATAAGCAATGGATAGAAATAAAGACTGTCAAGCTGTATAGCTCTATTAGCATCGTTTATTGCTTCAGAGTATCTTTTTAAATTTAAATTTACAAGTGCTCTATAAGTGTATGCCTGATTACTTCCATAAACTGCTATTGCCTTATCAAGAAGACTTAAAGCCTCTGAGTAATTATGGAATTTTATGTATTTCTTTGCTCTTTCAACATAATCATAAGATTCTTTAGTAGATCTAAGAATTGATTGAATCCTATGAAAATTTTCGCTATCCTGCTTAAGTCTATAAGAATCAGGATACTGTCTTGAAATCATTTGCTGAACATTTTTTATTCTTGTATCAGGCAGAGGATGAGTGCTCAGCCATTCAACATTTCCACCCTTTTGCATTGCTTTGAACTTTTCAAACATGCTTAAAAGGCCTTCTGGATCATAGCCAGCCTGATAACTGAATTTTACCCCAAGAGAGTCTGCTTCATTTTCCTGATCACGGCTAAATTTAAGCTGAAGAAGTCCTGATGAAACCTGGGCAAGACTCATTACTGCAGCAGCATATTTACTTTCATGCAATGCTATGCCAAGAATGTTTAAAAGAATATTCATTCCATAAGTTTTTTCCAGAAATTTGGCATGATGTCTTGCATTGATATGTCCAAGTTCATGTGCAAGGACTCCCACGAGTTCGCTTTCTTTATCCATTTTTAATAAAATCCCTCTTGTTATAAAAACCGGTCCTCCGGGCAGGGCAAAAGCATTTATTTCAGAAGAGTTTACAACATAAAAACGGTAATCAACTTTTCTTGGTGTAATTGAAGCAATCTTTTCTCCAATCCCTCTTATATAGTTCTGAACTTCTCTGTCAGGATATAAACCATCATTTTCATTTATTGCAGAGGCAATGATCTGATGCCCAATGGATATCTCCTGCTCAGTAGAAAGCAGAGTGTAAACTTTCTTACCAGAAAGAGGGTCTATCTCCTGAATACAAGCAAAAAGTAAAAAAGGTAAAAAGAAAATGAAAAACTTAAAAAATTTCTTCTTCATTGACAACTTCATTTTTTATTTTACTTACAAGCTCCTGTAACGCAGGAAAAACATCAGTGCGAAGCCTGCCTGCCACAAGCACCTTCATTATATCATCACCAATTTTTAATTCTCCCTCATTTATCCAGACTTTAATCTCTACAATTCCTTGTTGCTTTTTAATCTCTTCAATGAGCATATTTAACTTTTTAGCATTATAAGAAAGACGCATACCCCTCACAGGTTTTCCATTTTTAGAAGTTGCCCTGACAATTCCATTATGAATAAGAATCATTCCTATGGAACTGCTTTCAGGATGTCTTTTTATTTCACTGATCCAGTTCTCAATCATTTAATAGAACTATATTATCACAAAAATAATTAATCTTTAAAGTCATAAAATGAGATTAAGAATTGTCATTGAAGTTGTTGAAAATGGTAAAAAATGATATACTTAAACTAAATTTTTAATGTTTGAACAGACTTCAGAAGATTTATGGAAGAGTATAAGTTCAAACCAATTGGGTATGTAAAAACTAAAGCAGAAAGCCTTCCAAGACACTGGAGTGTCTCTGATGTGGAAGGAGAGATTGTTATTAAGCCAGAGTATCAGCCTGGATTAAGGGATATAAAGGCAGGAGATAAAATAGTTGTCATATTTTGCTTTCACAAATCTCCTGCATTCAGCCCTGAAAAACTTATTCAGAAGCCACCGCATTTAAACGAAACAAGAGGGGTTTTCAGCACCTGTTCACCTCACAGACCAAATCCAATAGGACTTTCTGTGCTTGAAGTTATTGATGTAAGAGATAACATAATCAAAGTAAGAAGACTTGATATGTATGATGGAACTCCGATTCTTGATATAAAACCCTACATTGAATACAAACCAGAAGGAGAATAAATGAAAAAAACATTATTTTCAGGAAATTTCAAGTTTTTAAACAGTCTCAAATAAATTAAACTCAAATGAATTAGAGAGGTAAAAATGCGACTTAAAATTAAATTCTATCATCCTGAAAAATCCTTTATCACCCTACCCTGCCATTACAACGAAATCATTCAGGGATTTATATATCATCATCTTGAATCTCATATTGGAGAAAATCTTCATGACAGAGGCTTTAAAGACCCTGAGACACAACGAAGGATGAAATTTTTTACCTTTTCAAGGCTTATTCCCTCTGAAAAAGCCCATGTAAAAGAAGGTAAGATATACTTGTATGGCAATGTAAGTCTAATTATCTCATCTCCGTTTAATGATTTTATTCAATCCTTTGCAATGACTCTGCTTAAAGCTGGCACATTAAGAATTGGCAGTGAAAACATGATTTTATCATCAGTACAGGTAGAAGGACCACCTGCTTACAAAGACAGAATCTATGTTAAAACTCTTTCACCTATCACTGTTTATAGCACCCTCGAAACCGCTAATGGAAAAAGAAAAACCTACTATTACTGTCCCTTTGAAAAAGAGTTTGAAAAATTGTTAATTAAAAATTTGCAAAGAAAGCTAAGAACATGGCGAGGAAGCACAATACTGGAAGGCTCAATAAAACCTTACAAAGTAAACTCAAAAGACCAGAGGATCGTTATTTACAAAAACACAGTGATAAAGGGATGGGATGGAGTATTTGAACTCAATCTTCCAGAAGAACTTTTTACAATGGCTTTTGAAGCAGGCATTGGCGCAAAAAACTCCCTTGGCTTTGGATGTATAGAGGTATGGAGAAGCGAAAGAAAAGATAAAGAATGAATTGAAGCAAAATTAAGCCTCATCCCCTCCATGGGATTGATACAGAGGGAGAGACTTTGATATGATTTAAAGTAAAAAAGGAAAATGAAGGAAGTAAGTTGAGAATGGAAGTTTTCCAGAAAATTTTTGGATTTAAGCCTTATGAGTTTCAAATTAAAGTGTCGGAGGAAATATATCAAGGAAATCTTCCAATTCTGTTTAAAGCTCCAGCAGGCTCTGGAAAAACAGAAGCAGTTTTAGTACCCTTTTTATCACAATTTATCAATAATAAGTTTGAAATAGCACCTTGTATGATTTATGTATTGCCGATGAGGGTTCTTGTAAATAGTATCGCAGAGAGAATTAAAAGATATGCTGAAAAGATTTCTCCACACATTACTGTTAAAGTCCAGCATGGTGATGTTCCCAATTCGCCATTTTTTATCGGAGATATTATAGTTACAACACTTGACCAGTTTCTTTATGGTTTTGCAAGGGCAAGCCAACAGGTAG
>NZ_JBMFOO010000043.1:0-2128 GCF_049969575.1 Thermodesulfovibrio sp.
CTCAAACTTTGCCTTTCCCATTACCTTCCTCCTTAAAATCTTTAAAACTTTATTTTCTTCTTAAAGCCCATGACCGGGATCGAACCGGTGGCCTCGTCCTTACCAAGGACGTGCTCTGCCAACTGAGCTACATGGGCATAAAAAAGCGGGAAACGGGATTTGAACCCGCGACCCTCAGCTTGGAAGGCTGACGCTCTACCGCTGAGCTATTCCCGCATATATGGAGGGGGAAGGATTCGAACCTTCGAAGGCAAACGCCAACAGGTTTACAGCCTGTCCCCTTTGGCCACTCGGGTACCCCTCCATTGTTAATATTATATCTTTTTATTTTCAAGCAATTCAAGCCACCGAAGGGATTTGAACCCCCGACCCGCTGATTACAAATCAGCTGCTCTACCCGCTGAGCTACGGTGGCATTTATAACTTATAATATAAGAATTTTTAGAGATAATTGTCAACTTTTTAAAAAAACCATATAATAATATTTTAAAATATTTTAACAAAATAATCTAAATGGAGGAAAAAATGAATACCAAAGTAAAAGAAATAATGAACACCAAACTGGAAACAATAAAACCTGAGGAAACAGTTTATGATGCTATTGAAAGACTGGTTGATAAAAGAATGAGGTCTTTAATAGTTCTGCCAAGAGACGAAAAAGATGTATATGGAGTAATAACTGTCAGAGATATTGTCTTTAAAGTAATTGCAAAAAACCTTGATCCCCACAAAATCAGAGTAGAAGAAATTGCATCAAAACCTGTTATAAGCATTGATAAAGAAACAGAATTGGAACATCTAATAAAGCTTATGGAAAAATTCAACATAGCAAGAGTTTTTGTTCATGAAGGTAAAGCAATTGTTGGAGTTGTATCTTTACTGGATGTAATGGGTGCTTCTTTAATAGAAAGAGCAAGGAGACAATGATGCTCAATAAAATTATTTCTGGTGGCAAATTAGAAAAAAAAGTAATAGAAGATATTAAAACGCATATAAAAATTTTATGTTCAGCAACTGAATGCTTTAAGTCTGCCATAACAACAGCCAATGTTGAAGCTACATTCTGCGTTGCAGATTTTGAAAGAGAGGCTGATTCAATTAGAAGAAGAATTATCTCTACAATCCATGAGGGTGCCTTTTTACCCTTTATAAGACCTAACATCTGCAAATTTATAGAAATGGTTGATGAAGCCTTTGATGTTCTTGAAGATGCTGCCTTTGAATTTAGATATATTAACATGGAACTTTATAAGATAATTGAATCGGAATGTGTAAAAATTGCTTCCATAAATACCAATATATGTGAACTCCTTTCAATTGCCTTTGACAGTCTGATTACTAAAGGAGACCTTAAGGAAAAAAATCTTGCCATAAGAATATATGAAAAGCAGGTTGATGACCTTAAGTTTGATATAACAGAAAAATTAAGAAAAGTTGAGATAAAAAACTTTTGGGATGGCAAAATAATATCAGATTTTGTAGAGTATTTAACAAAAATAAGTGATTTAATAGAAGATGCAAGTGATTATCTTTATGTAATTGAGATAAGCCTGAGATAACTTTATGACGGAAATTGCTGTCTTAGTCAGTTTTCTCATTGCATTCTGCGTAGGTTCAAATGACGCATCCAATGCATTGAGTATATGTGTAGGTTCTGGAATAATTAAACTCAAAAGAGCAATATTACTTTTTGGTGGTCTTGTATTTGTAGGAATAATGCTTCAAGGAAGTAAAGTAATGAAAACTGTTGGTAAAAATCTTGTAGATGTAAATCTCTCAATTCTCATTGTCTCTATGACAGTTTCAGCATTTTTAATAATATTTTCAAACTGGCGTAAACTTCCACTTTCTACTCATCAGGTAATAATTGGAAGTTTAATTGGCTCTGCTGTGGCTGCTGGTGTGAATGTAAACTTTTCAGCATTTCTTAAAATAGTTATCTCCTGGGTTATCTCTCCTTTTATGGCAGTGGGATTTTCTTTTGTCTTTTATAAAGTTCTTGAAAAAACTATTTCAAAATTTTCTTTCTTTCAGATTGAAAGAATTCTGAAAGTTTTGCTTCTTTTAAGTGGATTTTTAATTTCCTACAATACAGGAGCAAATGAGCTTGCCACAGTGCTTGGACCTG
>NZ_JBMFOO010000043.1:2228-9350 GCF_049969575.1 Thermodesulfovibrio sp.
ACAACACTTGACCCCTTTTCAGGCTTTTCTGCTCAGTTTGGAGCTGGATGCTGTGTTCTGTTCTTTACTTTTTTAGGAATGCCTGTTTCTACCACTTACTGTATAATAGGTGGCATTGTAGGAGTTGGATTGACAAAGGGAATTAAAACTGTTAAAGTAGAGCTTCTTAGAAAAATGGCTCTTAATTTTATAATTGCACCCTTAATAGGCTTCATTATTTCTTTTATTATTATGAAATCAATTTATTCGTAGGTATTCCTTTATCCTGGATACAGCTTCTGGAATTGCTGACTCTACCCGAGGAGAGCACTGTCTGCTTAAAGTTTCCACATCCTCTACTTCTATCCCGATGATTTTTATATCGTTTGGCATTTCATCTGGAAACACTGAATAACCAATCCTTATAATTTCAAAGATTGAAAAATTATGAGTTCCACTGGCATAGACATTTCCCCAGAAGTCTGCATTAAATTCAACAATGCTTCCAGGCTCTTTTCCTGTTTTTACTCCATCCACAATCACTGCTCTGTCATACCCCAATAATGCATCAATTAGATTAAAACCTATATTTAAAAATACAACAGTATCAACAATTCCTTCAAAATGTTCAACTACTTTTAAACCCACTCCATCATCTTTAAAATTAGGATTACCAATACCAATAATTACGCTTTTCATCTATCCTCACTGAAATAAGTTAGATAGAAAGAGCGGGGGTAAAACCCCCGCTAATAGGAAATTATTTAGCCTAATTCATAATTTCTTAGGCTTTTTATAACCTCACCATGATGGTCAATTATGTCAATTCTTACTGGAATTCTTCCAGGAAGTGTATGGGTTGAACAGGCAAAGCAAAGGTCATAAGGACGATAGGCAATCTCAACAAGATTAAGAATTCCTTCATCAACTTTACCATTCTTAATAAAGTTCTGGGCAGCTCTCTTAACTGCTATGTTCATAGGTCCTTTGTTGTGAGTTGTGGCAACAATAAGGTTTGCATCAGTAACAATACCTTTTTCATCTGTTTTGTAATGATGAATCAATGTGCCTCTGGCTGCTTCAACAATTCCCACACCTTCACCAACAGGACTGCCAAGCTCCTGACGAACATTTGGATCTGTAATGCTTTCATCTGAAGCAATCTTTTTCACAGTCTCTGCAGCGTGCATTAACTCAATTGCTCTCGCCCAGTGATAGGCTAATGTATTGTGAACAGGTTTGCCACCAAAGGCAGTAACCATCTTCTCATAAGCTTCCTGTGCCAAAGGAGTGTCAAATCCGCTTCCAACATTAAATCTTGCAAGTGGTCCTACACTGTAAATGCTTGTTCCATCTCCATCAACAAAACCTTTCCATCCAATTTTTTTCAAATATGGAGCCTTCTGATAGCTCCATGGAAGTGTTTTTTCTGCAATATAATCAAGATACTGTATTCCTTTAAATCTGCCTAATTCGTTTCCTTTGGTATCAACAATCTTTTGTGTTCCGTCATAATATGTAACTTTGTCATTGTCATCAACTGTTCCAACATAATTGGTGACCACCTTATAAACATCACCTGTAACTAAAGCCATGTATTCTTTATTTTGCAGCACAACCTTATCAAATACATCAAGAGTTAATTTAGCAAGCTCAATACAGTCATCAGCACATTTAAGAATCTCCTGCCTTTCTTCTTCTGTGATTCTCTTTGACCAACCACCTGGCAGTGCTGCAACTGGATGACTGGTTCTTCCACCGGTGATCTCAAAAATTCTTACTGCTGAGAATCTCTTTTTTAATACAAGCTTTCCAACATCTGCACCTACTTTTAAAATAAGACCTATCAAGTTTCTCTCAGCAGGTGAAGCTGTTGGGCCGCATACAAAATCTGGAAAACCAAGAGCATAAAGAATTCCTGTGTGGTCTTCTACAAAATGGGCATTATAAAAAAGTTCTCTTATTTTTTTTGCTGTAGGAGTTGGTTCAACTCCGTAAACTGCATCTGCAGCCTTCACTGAGGCTGTGAAATGCACACCCCTTCAAACTCCACAGATAGTGCTTACGGTTCTGGGAACTTCCTCAATAGGCATACCTATGAGAAATTTCTCATATCCCATGAATTCAACAACCTGCAGAAAAGCATTATCAACATTTCCTTGTTCATCAAGGAAGATAGTAATTTTTCCATGACCTTCAAGTCTTGTCATCGGATTAATTTCAATTTTCTTCATTCCCTTTCCCCCCTTCTGGGTTATTTTTCTTATTATATCTCTTAAGCCCATTTTTCTATCTCTTTATTCTTTTACCAAGAAAAGAGCTTGGCAGTGCATATCTATAAAAAAGATGAACAGGATCTGGAATCTTGTCAACAAGCTCTTCATTGTCAAGCATACTTGCTATAGCGCTTATTGCCCTGAGGCCAAAGTCTTTAACTCCAGGAATTGGTCCTCCACAGCCTCTACATGGAATATTTGCAGAAGGACATTTTGCTCCACAGTCACCCTGTGTTACAGGACCAAGACATAGATATCCTTCTTCAAGAAGACAGCCGTCTTCACTTGGTGCTCCATCAATTGTTCTTTTTACCTCAGTTGCAAGCTTTTTGGGTCTGCCTTTTAACACTGGATTTCTATCGCACACTTCGCATACTGCTTTACCCATTGTAATCCATGAACCAGGAGGTGGAAGCTGACCAGAAAGTAAAGCTGTAAATGCCTTTGCTATGTGTTCATGATAGGGAGGACATCCACCAATGTAATAATCCACTTTTACAACCTGATCAAGAGCTCTTGCATCCATTAAAGTAGGTAAAGTTAATTCATATTTGCCATCAACGACAACAGTTGTCTGTGGTAATACTTTTTCTGGATTATCTGTACTAAAAGTGTTTATATAGGCTTTATCAAGCAACTGCTCTGTTGTATGTAAATTTACAAGTCCTTTAATTCCACCACAGGATGCACATATTCCAAAGGCAATAAGAACTTTACATTTCTGCCTCATTACCTTAGCAATGTGCTCGTGCTCAGAGTTTCTTATATTTCCAGAAATTAATCCCACATCAATTGAGCCATCAGGCATTGCTTCAAGATCTTTATATTTTGCATCAGCCACTGTTGGTGCCCAAAAAACTATATCTAATTGAAGAGCAACATCTACCAGTGCTTCAGATAAATCTACAACAGCTATATCGCAACCACCACAGCCACCGGCAAGATAATATGCAAGTTTAGGCTTGCTCATTGTGCCCCTCCTTTCAATGGATTTGGTCCAAGCTCTCTTATTTTGGCATCGAACTCTGTCATAGCTTCAGAAAATCTCTTGCCTTCACTTCCTGAAATCCATTCAAGCTGAATTCTTTCAGGCTCTACTCCGAGTTCTGTAGCAACACGCTTAAAGAGTTTAAATCTTCTGATTGCTTTGTAATTACCTTCTTTATAATGGCAGTCACCAAAGTGGCATCCACCTATAAATACTCCATCTGCTCCTCTTATGAGGGCTTCTGCTATAAATTCTGGTTCAACTCTTCCACTACAGGGCACCCTTACTATATGCACTGTAGGAGGATAACTATAACGGAGACTTCCTGCCAGGTCTGCCCCTTGATATGTGCACCATTGGCAGGCAATAACAATAAGTCTTGGCTCCCATGCCATCTTTAATTCCCTCCTTTTATTTTAGTTATTATTCCATTCAAAGGAATTGATGCCTGCGCAGTTGCTTTTTCAACATCCGCACCCATTGCTATAGCTGCAAGCTGCACAATGTGAAGAGCAGGAATCTTATAGTCAAGTTTTTTCTGTTCTACTAATAAAGCTTGCCCCGCATCAAATTGTAGTAAACAGGAACTACAACCAATGACACATAAATCAGGATCAATTTCCTCTTTTATAACATCCAGCTTCTTTTTGAAAAGAGCAAGAGACTTTTCAGATGCTGTTGACCTCAATGCACCCATTCCACAGCAATCAGTTATTGTGCTGTAATGAGGGGCTATACCACCCATTGACTCACATATTTCTCTCAATCTTTTTGGAAAGAATGTATTGTCTTCATTTGTAGGATAGGCTTTGCTTGGCCAGAGATTGTGGCAACCTGTCTGCACAGCACATTTTACTCCATTAAGATTGTATTTAATTTTAGATTTAAGAGTATCAAGCCCGATTTCTTCATAAAGAAAATTAATGAAATTCCACACTTTTGTAGTCCCTTTGTATTGTTTCCCAACCTTACCAAGTATCTTATTAACCTGCTCTTTAATTTCAGGGTGCTTTTCCATGTGATATCTTGCTTCATTTAAAGAACCATAACAAGAGCCACAGCCTGTAATTATGTCAACGCCCTTTTCTTCAGCAATACTTAAATTCCATGCTGATGCAGCTGCCCATCCTACTAAATCCACTGATGGCATAGTTCCAAAGGCAGGACAACATGCAGCTCCTTCAAGCTCTACAATTTCAACGCCAAGTTCATTTAACATATATCTTGCTGAATACTCAACATCTGGTCTATTGAAAGGTATGTTACATCCAAGGAAAAATCCTATCTTTTTCATCTCTCTCCTCCTTAATCAAGCGGGAATGGTGCTATTTCTTCCAGGATAGTTTGCTTTAAAACTTCCTGGTACTTTTTCCTTAATTCATCAAAGCTCAATGCTGTTGGTGGTTTCTCTGGCAGACCTGCTTTCTTTCTTCTTTCTTCAAATCCCTTTGGAAATACCGCATGACCGAACTTATATAAATTTCTTAAACCCTCATAGGTATTTGCAGGGCAGGACTCTACCTTAATTGCTGCTCTTCTTAATGCCTGAATTACTTCATATGGTTTTATATCCATCGGACATATTTCAACACAACGGTTACAGGACTGGCATCCCCATATAGAGGAATCCTCAAGAAGAATATCTCTTAAACCAAGATTGGCTGCATGAACTATCCTTTTAATAAAAAATTCTAATCCTGCTAATGCCATGGGACATGTAGCTCCACATTTTCCACACTGTATGCATTCTCTTAATTCATCTGCGCCTAATCCTATTAATTCTTTTACAAAGCTTTCATCTGCCTGCGTAAGATCAATTACATTTACGCCGCCTTCTTCCATTTTATTCCTCCTTTATTTATTTTATGCTTCAGCTAATGCATCAATCTGTGCCAGAATTTGCTCAGTTGTAAATCCATGGAATGTAATCGCTCTTGATGGACATGCGCTGGCACAAACGCCACATCCTGCACAAAGAGCAGGTTCAATATATGCTTTTTCTTTGCCTTTGTATTCTTCAAGTTTTATTGCTCCATATGGACAAAGAGGAACGCAAACACCGCAACTGCTGCATTTTTCTCTATCTACTTTAGAAATAATTGCTTCAAATTTAATCTTACCTGGGATAACCAAAGCAGCTGCTGCAGAAGAAGCTGCACGTGCCTGAGCAATTGACTCTGGAATATCCTTTGGACCTTGCACACATCCTGCAAGAAATACTCCTTTGGCAGCTGTTTCAACTGGATAAAGCTTGGTATGAACCTCCCTTAAAAATCCTTCTCTTCCACATGTTGCTGCAAAAAGTCTGCCAAGTTCCTCTGTTCCTGCTGGAGGTTCAATAGCTGTTGCTAAAACAACCATGTCTGCCTCAAGCTCAACAGGAGAGCAAAGGTCAACATCAAAACCTCTCACTCTGAGCTTCCCATTTGGTTTTACATCAACTGCTGAAACTCTCCCTCCTCTGATTACCTTGACGCCCAATTCTTTTGTATAAACATAGAATTCCTCAAAATCTTTTCCTGCTGTTCTTACATCTATGAAAAAGAGATAAAGCTTGATATCCGGATATTTTTCTTTAAGAATTCTTGCGTGTTTTAGCATATACATGCAGCATACTTTTGAACAATAGGTATGATATCTCTCATCACGGCTTCCAACACAGGATATAAATGCAATGGTCTTTGGCTTTGTTCCATCAGAAGGTCTTTTAAGTTCTCCCTCTGTTGGACCTGTAGCTGAAAGAATTCTTTCAAATTCCATTGCTGTAACTACATCCGGGCTATGAGGCGAGTATTCTTTAAAGTGAGTTTTTTCCATTACTTTGTATCCTGTTGCAAGAATCACTGCACCAACCTTGAGATTTACATACTCATCTTTATCATCAAATTTTATTGCACCTGCTGGACAACCCTGTATTCCCTTAGGTGGGATTCCTTTTTCACAAATCTGGCAGGCTGGTTTGCCTGTTTTATCCATTGATTTGAAATAAAGACAGTTTGCTCTATCAATCACTGCCTTTTTTGGAACAGCCTGGGGAAACTCAATATAAGCTGCCCGTCTCTGATTCATTCCAAAGTTATATTCATTAGGAACCCTTGAAGGACAAAGTTGAGTACAGACACCACAGCCTGTGCATTTATCCCAGTCTATATATCTTGCCTTTTTCTTAACAGTAATATCAAAATTACCCACATAGCCCTTTACAGCATCCACTTCTGCATAGGTAATAAGTTCAATATTTGGATGCTGAGCTACTTCAACCATCTTTGGAGTAAGAATACACGCTGAGCAATCCATTGTTGGAAATGTTTTGTCAAGCTTTATCATCTGTCCACCAATTGATGGCTGTCTCTCAACAAGATAAACCTTAAGCCCCATATTGGCAAGGTCCAAAGCTGCAAACATTCCTGCGACTCCACCACCTACTACCATTACAGACTTTTCCATATCACCATAGCGATCATAAAGAGGCTCTGCCAATTTCACTTTTGCTACTGCGCTTCTTATGAGTCTTTTTGCTTTCTCTGTAGCACCGGTTTTATCATGCCAGTGAGCCCAGCTATCCTGATCTCTGATGTTAGCCATCTCTAAGAAGTATCTATTAAGTCCTGCTGATTCCACAGCATCTCTAAAAATTGGCTCATGAGTTCTTGGTGTACATGCTGCAACAACCACTCTATCAACTACTCCATCTTTAATATCCTTTTTAATAATCTCCTGGCCTGGATCTGAACACATAAAAAGATAATTTCTTACAACAGCTACATCTGGAAGAGTCTCGGCATATTTCACAACTTCTTCAATGTTCACCGCACCTGCAATATTCTCTCCACAATGGCATACATACACCCCTATCTTTGCCATCTTAAGCCCTCCTTA
>NZ_JBMFOO010000044.1:0-6014 GCF_049969575.1 Thermodesulfovibrio sp.
TTCTATCTCATTATATATTTAATTTCTTTCGCAAATGGTTATGGAATAAAGCCACGGGATAATTTTAACATAAGTTACAGAATTTACGATATGCTGATGAGAAAGCAATGGATTGAAATTGGTCGCATAAATCCTGTTCAATCTGAACCTTTTCCAACACCACCGCACAGGTGAGAGATTCTCCTTTTTAAAAAAGTTCAAGATGGTTCAAAATTGTTCAAATGGTCAAGAAGGGGGTGAGAGGGCAAGTAACAGGATAAAGCCCCGGAATAGCAAAAGGCATTGGAAAAATCTATCAATATTCTATGATTTATTGAAAAAAACAATTTTACATATCGGCATTACTAAAGTAAAATATTCAAAAAATTCTGGAGGAAGGCAGATGGAGTTTAAGAATTTCTTTGCCACAAGAAGTGGCATTATTTTTGTTGGTTTAATTATCGGTGTGCTTGCTCCTGTGCTTCAGAATCTCGGAAATCCACCAAACATGGGTATATGTGTTGCCTGTATGGAAAGAGACATTGCAGGCGCGCTGGGACTTCACAGGGCAGCAGTTGTTCAGTATATGAGACCTGAAATTATAGGATTTGTTCTTGGAGCTTTTCTTTCTGCCCTTGCCTTTAAAGAATACAGACCTCGTGGAGGTTCAGCACCTTTTATAAGATTCATTCTTGGTGTTTTTGCAATGATAGGTGCACTGGTGTTTTTAGGGTGTCCATGGAGAACAATTTTAAGGCTTGCAGGTGGAGACGGAAACGCTATTTTTGGCTTACTTGGGTTAATTTTTGGGATATGGATTGGAACAAGGTTTCTTAAGGCTGGTTATTCACTGGGAAGAACTCAATCAACTCCATCAAAGGCTGCTGGAATTGCCTTTCCTCTTTTAATGCTGGGCTTTCTTTTACTATTACTGATTGATCCTCAGCCAGCAGGTGAAGGCAGAGGAATGCTGCTATTTTATAGTATAAAGGGACCTGGCTCACAGCATGCTCCTTTGTTTATATCACTTGGGATTGCTTTGTTAATCGGTGTTCTTGCTCAGAGAAGCAGATTCTGTACAATGGGAGCATTCAGAGACCTAATACTTTTCAAGCAGGGGCATTTATTTTCAGGCGTGGCTGCATTTTTCATCGCTGCTTTAATTACAAATCTTATACTCGGACAATTTAATCCTGGCTTTGAAAAACAACCAATTGCCCATACAATGCAACTGTGGAACTTTCTTGGAATGACTCTTGCCGGACTGGCTTTTACCCTTGCAGGTGGTTGTCCTGGTAGACAACTTTTTCTTTCAGGAGAAGGAGATGCAGATGCTGCAGTTTTTGCCTCTGGTATGATTGTTGGTGCAGGGGTAGCACACAATTTTGGATTGGCAAGCAGTCCAGCAGGAATTGGTCCAAATGGAGCTGTGGCAACAATAATTGGGTTAATAGTTTGCGTAATAATTGGTTTAACAATGAGAAGGAGGTAAAAAAATGGCTGAAATTGTTGATGCAAGAGGACTTTCATGCCCTGAGCCTGTGCTTTTAACTCTTGAGGCAATAAAAAAGCTCGGCAAAGGTGAGATAGAGATTCTTGTTGATACTGATACATCAAAGGAGAATGTGTCCCGTGCTGCTACTTCAATGGGATGGCAGATTGTAGAGATAACCGAAGAGACAACAGGCTACAAAGTGAGAATTAAAAAGGACTGAGCAGGTGAATAATGAAGATATTGAAAAAATTATTCAAACACAGGACTACTCCCACTCAGAGAGGAATTCTTATCTTTGAAAACACATCAGAAGTCATAAGAGCTGAGAGGCTTCTAAAAGAGCATGGATATGAGATCAAAGTTGTAGGACCACCTCCACATGTAAGAAAAGGATGTGACCTTGCAATAGAATTTTCTGTTGTGGAAGCAATGGGAATCCTTAATGTTCTTGAAGCTCAGAGGCTTATGCCCCTTGATTTTTTGCCTTCCAATGATGGCAATTTAAAACCTGTTGACCTCTTTCATGTTAAAGACTACGGAAAATTTATCATGGTAAGGGCAGCAAACATGAAAATAACTGTTCATAAAAGTAGCCTTACTATTGTTAATGTTTCAGGTGGAGGATGCCCTGATGTTCCATATCTGGCAGCTTGCTTGATTGGTAAAAAAATTAATGAAGCAACAGAGCCGAGAATGCTCGGACATACTCTCTGTGGATATGCACTTCAGTTAGCCTATGATAAAATAAAAGAATTATGCTTGCAGTCATAGGCACTGTTCCAGAAGAAGATTTTCCTGTTACTTCTGGAAAGGCTCAGCTTGAAGGCAATTTCTTAATTGTAGAGGGTAGAAAAATTTCCATACAGAGAGGCACACCTGCTCTGATTGCATCAGCATGCAAAATTCTTGAAATATCAGGTAAAGCTGCGCTATATGTTTATCTCGCAGGAGATACAGGAAAAGGCTACGGAAGCAGGAGATTATATGAATTTTTTGTCAAGGAAATTAAAAATCATGACTTTGATACACTTACATTTCACTACTTAATGCCAGATGCTGATTGGTGTAATAAAATTTTGCTTGCCATTGGAGAATTATATAAACGCCCTTTTTTAATAGCTGATGCAGGATTTATGTATGCAGCAAAGATGAGCGGCAACGCCAGCTGTTTTGATCTTTTTACACCAGACCCTGGAGAGCTTGCTTTTTTAGCTGATGAAGAAGCTCCGCATCCCTTTTACACAAGAGGTTTTCTCCTTCAGGATGAAAGCAGAGTTGAAGAACTCATTGAGAGAGCCTATAAACATAAAAATGCGGCAAAATATCTGCTTGTTAAAGGCAGGGCAGACTATATTGTAAAGCAGGGCAGAATCATAGATATTGTATCAGAACCTTGTATTGAAGCTCTTGAACCAATTGGTGGAACAGGAGATAGCCTCACAGGCATAGTTTCTGCTTTAATTGATTCAGGATATGAAGTAGAAAAAGCATGTAGTATGGCAGCCAGGATTAACAGAATTGCAGGACAGCTGTCAACTCCAGAACCATCAACTCAGATATCAGAGATTATAAAATTCATTCCCGATGCATTCAACTTACTTATATGACCTTACGCGCTGAATTGCCTCTGTAGCATGAGGATCACCAAGTTGATAAAGTCTCTCATATAGTTTCAATGCCTCTTCGTATTGTTTTTTCTTTTCCTTTAAGAGTGCGAGATTATAAAGTGCTGTTTTGTTGTCCGGGTTCATAGAAAGAACTTTTCTGAAACATTCTTCAGCCTTTGTGAGATTTCCCATCTTTGCCTGAATTACACCGTAATTAATGATTATTGAAACATTATCCGGAGCTTGATTCAGGCTCAGCTGGGCATAATGGGAAGCTTCTTTAAGATCACCAATCATGAGATAAAGGGTTGCAATTTTATCAAGAATTTTTGGATCCTGCTTTCCCGTAATTCTAAGATACTCTCTGTATTCGGAGATTGCATCAGAGTAATTTCCCCTTGATTCAAAATCCTGAGCTCTGTAAAGATAATCTACTGCTTTGACTGTTTCTGCATTAAACTGTTCAAAAGGAATTTCAGCAGGTTTGTTAGACTGCTTTTTTTGTGTAGTCTGCTTTGCTACTTTTTCCTGCTTTAAAGGTTTTGTTGTATGTTTTGTCTTTAAATTTTGGTTAATGTTTTCTGTTTCCATAGATTTTACTTGTACAGAAGCTGGTTCTGTACTTGATTGAGTATATTTTTTTTCTTGCGAAGGGTTTGGCCCTAATGTTGAATATTGAACAGGCTTGTTAGAGCTTTTTAATTCTGATTCTATATAATGATTATAAATAAAACTTCCAACAAAACCGATGGCAACAATCAGTAATGATAGTATTATTAAAAAAATAGGTTTTTTCGGAGTCTTCTCATTTGCTCTTATAATTGTTAAAAGACCTGGTGGTATGCCTTTTTTAGTTTTAAATATCATTCAACCTCTTAATTAGCGATACAATTATTACCTTGACATGATACATTAACCTGACAATCACCGTTGGTATCAAGATTTTGCATCGTTCCAGAAAGCAATATAGTGCCCCAGCACCAAGTGTTTATATAAACAGTTAAAACACTACTATTACCCAGACCTGATATATAACTACTGTCTCCATTGCCTAAGTTTTGACATAGTCCTGAATCAATTCTAAAGGACTTTGAAGTTCCTTGATTAGAAATACTAAGAGCATAGGAAGTACAACCACCACCACCTCCTCCGCCGCCGCCAAAAGGATTTATGGTTAATACCAGAGTTTTCTGAGCAATGTTATCATTTGAACCTGTCGGGTCTTGATTATCTCTTGCAAAAAAAGTAAGCAGATAAGTTCCTGGTGTGTTTGGGGTGCCAGATATTGTGATATAGTCAGCCTGCCTCCATGAGGCTTCTGCAAGTCCTAAACAATCTGATGAAATTGTGAGTTGACTAACATCGAATCCTGAAAGAGAAGGATTAACTTCTATACACCACCTGTATTTTCCGCCACTACTGAAAGGGACTCCTCCTTCCGCATAAATTTTGGCTTCATAAGATTGTCCTACATAACCGTACGGTAATTCATTGTTTAAAATCTTAAGCTGAGCTCCCTGACATCCTGCTTTTATTCTAAGCTCATCAAGACTTACCCACTTAACAATATCATCATACTCTTGTTGCCTTGTAAAATCACCAGAATAATCATCAATATTTGGAGTATCTTGCGGATACACTCTATAGCATGTTTTTCCTGGAGGGCATGGAGAATTTGTTAAAGGTCCTGTTTGAACATTGTAATTCGGACCACCACTTACTACTATGAAAGCTACATTCTGAATTTGATTGTTACAGTTTGCATCTGTACAAACAATTACATTTGTGGTTTTCCTTCCGCAAATTCCTTCAGCAGGATTAGATGGCGGATTAGTCAAGGCACTGTCAACAAAATAAACAAGTCCTTTCCCCCATGAATCATTAGGGTTTCTTACTACTTGAGGAAACTCTGTAGATGTTGGCAATCTATTATTTTTTGCCGTAAAACCTATCACTGACTCTGTAGCTGCATTCACAATATCCCTTGTTTCAGTTAGTTTTGCCCTTTTTGTAAGCGGACCAATAAGGCTTGCACCAAGACCTACTAAAAGGCCCAGTATCACAAGAACAATGGCTACTTCTACAAGTGTAAGCCCTTTTTTTGATTGAAGTAGCATACTTTTTTATACCATAAAAGACTTATTTTTTCAAGATTTAAAGTTCTTTCTGAAGCTGCACCTTCTGTTTTTGCTGTCACTGCAATTTTCAAAACTGGCAAAGCGTGTTCACTTATTTTTGATCCCCATGTTTTCTTGTATTTCTCATCAAGTTTATCAAAAAGTTTTTCTCCCATGTTGTCAATCTTATCCTTTATTACCTCAGTAACTTTATCCTGTATGACATTACCTAAGATTTGATTCAAATCAGAGGCATTCAACTCTGAAGAGGCTCTAATATTTTCTGCTAAATCATTTAAACTTAGTTGACGCTGATTATACTGGGCAAAAAGCTGTTTTTTCTTTCTTTTTTAAACTCTGCCACTGCCAGGGCTTTCACAAAAAAGACATAAATGCTTTTTTCTTTAAGAAATGCTTCAAAATTCTCACTTTGAAGGAACTCAAGCGCACTACCATTTTTTACAAAGCCTATGCCATTTCCAGTTTCATAGAAAACTCCAGCTCGGTCTGAATAGAAAATCTTTTTTATGCTCTGTCTTGGATATTCATAAACAATTTTGAGTTTGCCATTTTTATATTCTGCGATGTGTCTGTTAATGCTGAGGAATCTTCAATGAATTTATGCAGCAGTCAATACTTTATCTTCCAGCCTTTGAATTCTCAATCTCATATCATCAATAGCTTCTTTCTGAGATAAAGCTTTATTAAGGTCTGCTCTGATTTTTGATGCCTCTAAAAATAATTCATCAAGTCTGGCGTTGGTTTCATCAATCCTCTGTGTATTCATCATAATCTCTGTTTTAAGCTCAACCCTGA
>NZ_JBMFOO010000044.1:6114-7568 GCF_049969575.1 Thermodesulfovibrio sp.
TCGTCAATCCTTTTGTTCGTTTCATCAATCCTTTTGTTCGTTTCATCAATCCTTTTGTTCGTATCATCAATCCTTTTGTTCGTATCATCAATCCTTTTGTTCGTTTCATCAATCCTCTGTGTATTCATCATAATCTCTGTTTTAAGCTCAACCCTGAGTTCATCAATTCGCTTATTAGTATCATCAATCCTTTTGTTCGTTTCATCAATAGCCCGTCTTATGTCCTTAAGTTCAGACTCAATGCTTGCCTGTCTTGATTCAATTGAATTCATTCTTGTATTGATTGAGTCAAGGGCAATTGCAAATCCCTGAAGCTGTCCTGAAACTGTTGCCTTAAAATCCCTTAACTCCTCTTTTATCTCCCCTAAAATCAAATCTCTTATTTTGTCTACTACCTTTTCCCATTCCATAAAACCCTCCAATACAGTTTTTATTTATTATTATACTCAATATTTTATAATTCTTCTCAAAAAAAGAAAGGGGTCTCAGAGGCGGAAAACTTTTTGATATAGCCGTAGTGAAAACTGATTGAAAAATAAATGAGATTACTTTATAATGTAATAAAAAAATAAAAAAGGAGGGATTAAGAATGTTTAAAAACCTTACAATTGGTAAAAAACTCACAGTTGGTTTTGGAGTTTTAATTTTGCTCTTAGCTTTATCAAGTGCTATAACTCTTATTCAATTACAATTCATAAAAAGTGATGTTTCAGATATTGACGAAAGAATTAAAAAACTCAACTATGCAGTGGGTATAAGAAGGATTTTTGCAGAAATAATTAATAATGTAAAAAATATGATACTTACTGAAGATTTAAAGAAAAAACAGGAGCTTAAAAAAGCCATTGATGAAAATAGAACTAAATACAGGGAAAAATTAGAGGCAATAAAAAAGATAACCCATACAAAAGAAGGTGAGCAACTTATAAAAAACCTTGAAGAGGCAATAAGTGATGCAGCTCAGGCAAACAATAAAATAATAGAACTCTCAATGGCAGGAAAAAATAAGGAGGCAATAGAAATTTTTAATCGTGAAGTTTCACCAAAGCTTGATCGCCTTTTTAAAGCTCTTGATGATCAGGTAGCTTTTCATAATAAAACACTTAATGCAAGGCTTGAAGAGATAAATTCAATTATCATGAGAGAAATTTTAGTTATAGTTATTTTCACAGCTGCTTCAATTCTAATAGGCATTGGCTTTGCTATATTTATTTCTCGTTCTGTTAAAAATCCAGTTACAGAATTAAAAGAAGTACTTGAAAAAGTCGCAAAGGGAGACTTATCAGTTAATGTAAAAATGGAAAGCAAAGACGAACTTGGAGTGATTTCTCAATCACTAAATGAGGCAATAGCAAGCATTAAGAAATTGATAGCAGAGTCAAAGACCATATCAACCTCCCTTGCTTCATCTTCTGAAGAACTTTCAGCAACAACAGAGGAGATATCCCGTAATC
>NZ_JBMFOO010000045.1:0-7135 GCF_049969575.1 Thermodesulfovibrio sp.
ATTCCATTCCTCTGAGACGGTATGGGTGAGTATGGCAGTTTTAAGGGTATACATTATTGTAAACTTTCATTATTGAGTTAGTAGACAGTTTTAATTTATACCTCATTCTATTGCTTTTAGAGTGTTTTGTGAGAATTTTTTTATTCTCTTTTAGATTTTACATAGGGCGATTCAATGACTTGAAATTATCAGGAGATAATTGATATGATAATTTTAATATGAAGTGAATGCTTAGTTAGAATACTTTAGTAGCGATTAAAAATTTCCCTCCAAGATTCACCATTAGATAAAGAACTTCCTCTGGCTCCATTAGGATTCCAGATTAAATTAATTTAAAAAATATCAGGCAGTATGCCTGAGAAAGGAGGTTTTATGGAAGAAGAAAACAATTTATCCGTCAACCTCCGTGTGCTTGTTACATACTTTCCAGAGATCGTTGAATGCCTTCATACTCCTAAACTCGGTGGCAAATGTACAGGATGTGAATTTAAAGATGAATGCAGGGTAGTTGCAGTAGTCGGATTTCTTATGAATAGAGAAATAATGGGATTGTCCACAGGAACATCTGATACAGAACTGATTAATTAAAACTCTGAAGGGAGGGGACAACCCCTCCCTGCATTATTGTATAAAAGCTTCCTAAAGCACTGAAATTGACTAAAGGGAGAGTAAAATTTTAACATTCATAATATGAGCATTCATGAGTTTGTCCATCTTCATGTACATACAGAATATAGTCTCCTTGATGGAGCAATAAGAATTGATGAATTAGTTGAACAGGCAAAGAAATACAATATGCCTGCTGTGGCAATAACTGATCATGGAAATCTTTTTGGAGTAGTGGAATTTTATAAAAAAGCCACTAAAGCAGGGATAAAACCTATTATAGGCTGTGAGGTATATGTAGCTCCTCAGAGTCGTTTTGATAAAACAAAGATAAAAGCACCAGGAATGCCAGAGGAAGCATCATTTCATCTTACTTTGTTGGTGGAAAACGAGGAAGGATACAGGAATCTTACCCGACTTGTTACTCTGGCTTATACTGAAGGGTTTTACTACAAACCAAGAATTGATATGGAGCTTTTAAATCAATACTATAGAGGACTTATTGCTCTTTCTGGATGTCTTAAAGGAGAAATCCCACACAGTATTGTTCATGGAAACATTGATAGAGCTGAAAAGACAGCAAAAGAATTAAAAGACCTATTTGGAGAGAACTTTTTCCTTGAAATCCAGTCAAACAGCCTTGTTGAACAGGAGATTGCAAATAAAGGATTAATTGAGATTTCAAAAAAATTTAATATTCCTTTGGTTGCTACCAATGACTGTCACTATCTTTACAGGTCAGATGCAAGGGCACATGAAATTCTGCTTTGCATCCAGACTGGCAAAACTATAAAAGACGAAAAAAGACTGAAGTTTCAAACAGACGAGTTTTACTTTAAATCTCCAGAGGAGATTTATTCAGCATTTATTGAAATTCCTCAGGCACTGAAAAATACTCTTGAGATTGCAGATAGATGTAACTTCCATTTTAAACTTGGTGAATACAAGCTTCCAAAATACCATGTTCCCGACGGATACTCAGCAGAAGAATATTTAAAACAACTTGCTCAGGAAGGATTAAAAGAGAGATTTAATGGCAATATCCCTGAGGATTATATAAATCGTCTGGAAGAAGAACTCAAAGTTATAACAAAAATGGGTTTTGCTTCATATTTTCTCATTGTATGGGATTTTATAAATTATGCGAGAAGAAAAAAAATCCCTGTTGGACCGGGAAGGGGTTCAGTAGCAGGAAGCCTTGTTGCTTATGCACTCAAGATTACCGATATAGATCCCATAAAATACGGGCTACTTTTTGAAAGATTTTTAAATCCTGAAAGAATAAGCATGCCTGATATTGATGTGGATTTCTGTAAGGACAGAAGAGAGGAAGTAATTAAATATGTTACAGAAAAATATGGAGTTGACAGAGTTGCACACATTATAACTTTTGGAACAATGGCTGCAAGAGCAGTTGTAAGAGATGTGGGGAGAGCATTAAACATTCCCTATGGTGATGTAGATAAAATTGCCAAAATGATACCATTTGCATGTCCATCTTTACAGCAAGCTTTAAATTTAGAACCAAGACTCAAGGAACTTTACGATAAATCTGAAACGATAAAAGAATTAATTGACATAGCTTTAAGACTTGAAGGACTTGTAAGACACTCATCTCAACATGCTGCAGGCGTTGTTATTTCTCCTGAGCCTCTTGAAGATATAATGCCGCTTTATAAAAATCCAGGTGAAGAGACTGTAATAAGCCAGTTTGATATGAAAGCCCTGGAAGATATTGGATTACTTAAATTTGACTTTTTAGGTCTTAAAACCCTCACTGTTATTGATGACACAATAAAATATGTTAAAGCTCAGGGTAAAGAGCTGAAATTAGAAAACATTCCTCTTGATGATAAGGAAACATATCAACTTCTTTGTTCAGGACAGACAACAGGAGTATTTCAGCTTGAAAGTAGAGGTATGAGAGAATTACTCAAGAGAGTGGAACCTCAGAGATTTGAGGACCTCATTGCCCTTGTAGCCTTATACAGACCCGGACCCCTTGGCAGTGGTATGGTTGATGATTTTATTAAAAGAAAAAAAGGACTGGTTCCCATTCATTACGATCTGCCAGAGCTAAAAGAAATACTTGATGAAACCTATGGAGTAATTCTTTATCAAGAGCAGGTTATGAAAATTGCCAATAAAATTGCAGGGTTTACAATGGGACAGGCAGATGTTTTAAGAAAGGCAATGGGTAAAAAAATTCCAGAACTGCTTATGAGTCTTAAGGAAGAGTTTGTTCAGGGAGCCATAAGAAACGGAGTGACACAGGACAAAGCAGAAGCTTTATTCAATATAATGGCAGCTTTCGCTGAGTATGGTTTTAATAAATCCCATTCTGCTGCCTATGCTTATTTAGCATACATTACAGCTTATTTAAAAGTTCATTATCCTAAAGAATTCTTTGCAGCAAACCTTTCAAATGAAATGGGAGATACAAATAAAATTGTTAAATTTATAAATGAATGCAAAGCATGGGGTATAGAAATTAAAGGACCTGACATAAACGAAAGCGACAGAGTCTTTACTGTAAGGGAAAATTCCATAAGATTCGGACTTGAAGCTGTCAAAGGAGTAGGAGGCTCTGCCCTTCAATGTATTCTCAATGAAAGGAAAAAGAAAAAATTTACATCAATGACTGATTTCCTGAGCAGAGTTGACACAAGAAAAGTTAACAAAAAAGTGATAGAATCCCTCATTAAAGCAGGAGCATTTGATTCTCTTTATCCTCAATACACTGCCAATCAGGCAAGAGCTATTGCAATGCATGAACTTTTATCCTTTAAAGGCAATAAACTACCTGGTGGATTATTTTTTAATGAGCAAATTATAGAGCCATGGGATAATGAAACTGTACTGAGTGAGGAAAAGACAGCGCTTGGTTTTTATCTTACAGGTCATCCAATGAAACCGCTGAGAGCAGTTTTGAATAGGATGGGGATCTGTACAATTGCTGATATTTTTGATACTGCAGAAGATGAGATTATTGAAATTGAACAGGAGCAGGAGATAAAAATAGCAGGCATTGTGGAAGAAGTAAAAAGTAAAGCAAAGGAAAAAGGTGTTACTGCTTACATAACAATAGAAGATGAGACAGGCAGGGTTGAGGTTGTAATTTATCCTGAACTTTTTAAAAAATATAGCAATATTTTAACAGAAAAAAACTCAATTATCATTAATGGCATTGTATTTAAATCTCCTGATTCAACAAAATTTCTTGCAAGACAGATAGAAGATATGAAAAATCTGGATTTAAAAATAAAGTATGAATTAAGTGTTGACTGTTCAGACATGGAGAAAGCTTATAAAACTTTGAAAGAAATAAGACAATGTCTTGAAGAAACCCGTAATGGAGAAGGCAAGGTATATATATGTTTAAATCTTGCTGACTGTCATGTTATAATTTTAAGTCCTTTTGAACCGTGCCTTGATTTTGAAACAAAAATACAAAAAATTGAAAATTGTCAGGTGAGAATATTATGACTTATTATCTTGACTTTGAAAAACCCATACAGGAGTTAGAAACAAAAATTGAAGAACTGAAAAAGCTTTCAGATGGCAGTGAGATTGACCTTACTCAGGAGATAAAAAGGCTTAATAAAAAATTAAAAGAATTAAAATCTGAAGTTTACTCAAATCTTACAGCATGGCAGAAGACCCAGCTTGCGAGGCATCCTGAAAGACCTTACACTCTTGATTACATTTCAATGATTTTTGAAGATTTTATTGAGCTTCACGGAGATCGCCGTTTTGGAGACGATCCTGCTGTAGTAGCAGGAATAGGTAAAATTGATGGTGCTTCTTATGCAGTTATAGGACATCAGAAAGGAAGAACAATAAAAGAAAGAATTTATCGAAACTTTGGTCAGGCTCATCCAGAAGGATACAGAAAAGCATTAAGAGTTATGAAACTGGCAGAAAGATTTTCAATGCCTGTCATTACAATGATTGATACTCCGGGTGCTTTTCCAGGGATAGGCGCTGAAGAAAGAGGTCAGGCTGAGGCAATTGCAACAAATCTTATGGAGATGTCTTTGCTGAAAACACCTTTGATTGGGATTGTAATAGGTGAGGGTGGAAGTGGAGGCGCCCTTGCGCTCAGTGTGTGTGACAAAATTTTTATGCTTGAACATTCTGTTTATTCAGTTATATCTCCTGAAGGATGTGCAGCTATACTGTGGAAAAAGAATTCTGATGTGGGAGTGGAAGACTATATGAAGGCAGCGGAAGAACTCAAGCTTACAGCCCAAGATCTGAAGAAATTCGGGATCATTGATGATATAATT
Organism: Thermodesulfovibrio sp.; assembly: GCF_049969575.1. NCBI lineage: Bacteria > Pseudomonadati > Nitrospirota > Thermodesulfovibrionia > Thermodesulfovibrionales > Thermodesulfovibrionaceae > Thermodesulfovibrio > Thermodesulfovibrio sp. The sequence continues at coordinate 4,896 of NZ_JBMFOO010000045.1, forward strand.
CCTGAACCACTTGGTGGAGCTCACAGACAACCGCATGAAACAGGTAAAAGAATCAAAAACAGAATAATCAGCACCGCAGCAGAACTTAGTAAAATACCAGTAGAAGAACTTATTAAAAAAAGATACGAAAAATTCAGGCAAATTGGAAATTTCTGGAGTTCATCTCGTAGTAGAAAGTAAAAAGTCTTTAAATTTTTCTGGGACAATCCATTCAATTCCGAGTTTATCAGCCCATTTGATTAAACCTTGATCACCCGTTACCAGTGTTGCTTTAAGCTCCATAGAAAGAAATATGAGATCAACATCTTCTTTACTGTCAATAATACCTTCACGGAGTGCTTCTCTGTATTTTTTTCTTAAATCTTTAATTACTTCATCAGGTTCTTTCTGTGTGACATTTCTTACAGCATTCTCTGCAACTCTCAAGCCTTTATTTATTCTCTGCCTCATCTCTTCAACGAGCTCATAAAAAAATATTGCCGGGCACTGACTTCTGTGTTTATCAGGAGATTTGATTCTGATTAAAAAATAAAAATCTTTCGGAATTTTTTTTTCATCAACAAAATACATTAACTCCTTAAAAACAGTAGAGGGAATATAAAATTCAAGATTTTTAGCTTTTTTAGCTATTTTTATAAATTCTTCAATCGCCTGTTCAGGACTTTTACCAAAAAAATTTCTTATATCAGGATTTACAAAAACGCTTGTATCAAGAACTATTTTTCGTTTTCTACAAAAAAAATCAATCATTTCAGGATTTCACAGCCTCTCAGGTCAACCTCAAAACTACTCCATGTTCCACAAACAGGGCATCTTCCTACCCATTCTTCAAATGTTGAATGACATGCCCTGCATAGATAAGACAAGGTTGATACCTGTGTTTCAGGGCAAAGTTCTTTAAATTCAGAGATAGCTTTCGTTATCTGATTTCTTCTCATGTAAAGATATCCTTTGATGCAATGTAGTTTTGGAGTTGAACATATGGCTGGATCTATAGAAGACAAGATTTCTATAGCATCATCAATCATTTCCAAACGATAATAAAGTCTGCCAAGAAGAAATTTAAGCTCCACATCATCAGGCTGCTCATTTATTGCTTTGAAGTAAAATTGAATTAGTCTTTTAGGATCACCTATACTGATAAGTAAGTCTTCAAGTCTTATGAGCAAAATTTTTGATTTTAAATTGTCGTATGATTTCTGAAGAAACTCAATTGCTTCCTTAACTCCCTCTTTTGAAAGAATGACCTCTGTCATTCCAAGATAAGCAGGTACAAATTCAGGATAGTTATTAATAAGGCTTGAAAAAACCCTTCCTGCCTGTTCAATCTCGCCAGATTCAAGGTTTACTCTCCCGTACTCGTATGTATATCCTACAAGTTTTTTTTCTTCCTCTGCTTTTTTATATTCAGGAACAAGTTTTAGAATCTTTTTCTGAAGACTGATCAGATCTTCCCATTTTTCAAGTCGTTCCAGAATATTTCTCATTTTGTAATGTGCCAGAGGGCTATCTGGTTCAAGATTTATGATCTGTTCAATATATTTAATTGCGAGTTCATTTTCATTCATTTTTTCCATAACATTTTCCAGAGAAAAAAGAGGAACAATATTTTTAGGATCAAGTTCATAGGCTTTTTTGTAATATTTAAGTGCAGTTTTATAGTCTTCTTCCTTCATTGACAGGTCCCCAAGCCTTATGAGAGCATCTACATGTTCTGGTTCTTCTTTCAATATCTCCTGTAAAGCTTCTTTTGCTTCTTGAACTTTGTCCCTCATGATGTCTCTCAGTGCCTTTGCATAGTAATCCTTTATTTTTTCTTCTTTTTTTTGCTTTTTTTGCAATTGAAGTTTACTTATCAGATTGCTTGTGTCTCTGATAAAAAAGACAATAAAAACAAAAAAGGCTCCAAAACTTAAAGAAAGAAGCATTAATCCTATTTTTGGCATCTCATAAGATGCACCAAATGGAACTTTAATAATTACCATTTCTTTATTTTCCATGGCAAAAAGTCCGATAACTGTGAGAAAAACAAGAAGTAGAAAAATCAAAAATTTTGACATTTCATGTACCTCTCACTCGTGCAGTTTTTTAATTATACCTTAAAAAAGCAAGAAAAATTAATAGCAATTGACAAAATAACATATATATATGTTATTTTTAAAAAATCGGGGCTGTAGCTCAGTTGGGAGAGCGCTTGAATGGCATTCAAGAGGTCGGGGGTTCGACTCCCCTCAGCTCCA
>NZ_JBMFOO010000046.1:0-6169 GCF_049969575.1 Thermodesulfovibrio sp.
TATCTAACAGACAAAACCGTTATCAGGACCTTTTTTCAGAGTGGAACGGTCTTGATGATAAAACTTCAGAGATTGAAGGCTTTAAAAAGGCTTTTGAAGAATATGTTTTAGAGAAACTTCAAGAAAACAGGTCATCCCTCTGGGAAACTGATAGGCTCAGGCAACTTAAGAAGATGCTTGACTTTGCCCATAGACCTGCAAATAAAAAGACTGAATATATGGAACTCGGCGAATTCAGACAAAGAAAGGTCTTAAATAAACCAGAAGAAATTTTATAAGGAGGTTAACATGCCAGAATTAGTAAAAAATCGTTCAGAAATTTTGTTTCTCTATGATGTGAAAGATGCAAATCCAAACGGAGACCCTGTTGATGAAAACAAGCCGAGGATTGATGAGGAAACAGGAGCAACCATTGTTACTGATGTGAGATTGAAAAGAACTATTAGAGATTATTTATACGATTACAAAGGTCAGGAAATTTTTATTCGTGAAATCAGGAAAGAAGATGGAAGTCTCAAAACAAAAGAGGAAAGATTGAACGACTTTGCTGATAGTTCCATAATTGAAAGATGTATTGATATCCGTCTTTTTGGCTGCACCACTGCTGTAGAAAATAGAACAATTACGCTTACAGGTCCGGTTCAGTTCAAATACGGAAGGTCTTTACATAAAGTTGACTTAACTTATATCAAAGGGACTACAGTTATGCCTTCTGCAACTGGCAGACAACAAGGCACCTTTACAGAACGCTATATTCTTCCATACTCTTTAATTGTTTTCTATGGAGTCGTAAATGAAAAGGCTGCTACAACTCAAAATATTCCTCTTACTGAGGAAGATATAGATTTAATGCTTGAGGGAATGTGGAATGGAACGAAAAATCTTATCTCAGGCTCAAAGTTTGGACAGATGCCAAGAATACTTTTACAGATTGTTTATAAAGAAGGACTAAATTTTTACATTGGAGAACTTGATAAACTTATATCTTTAAAATCAGAGATCCCTGATGAAGCTATAAGAGATATATCAGAAGTGAAAATAGATGTAACCAAGCTTATTGATACTCTTGCTAAATATAAAGACAAAATAGAAAAAGTCAGAGTAAAAGTTGATGATAGAGTCAGGCTTATCAGAAATGGCGAGGAAATTGATTTAAAAAGTGCATTAAGTGGTTTCACTGTAGAGGAGCTCACTTTTTAGGGTTTTAACTATGAAAGTGCTTGTGTTTGATTTATACGGTGATTTTGCTCATTTCCGAAAATATTACACCACTACATCACCTCTTACCTTTTCTTTTCCACCACCTCCAACAGTTGCGGGCATATTAGGTGCGATTTATGGCGCTCCAAAAAATGAATATTTAAATATTTTTGGATATGACAATTGCAAAATCGCCTTAAGGATAATAAACCCTATAAAAAAAGTGCGAATGGGAATAAATCTAATAAACACTAAAGACAACAAATACCTTCTTCTTATTAAAAAGAAAAATCATGAGCCACGCACTCAGATATTAACTGAATTTGTTAAGACACCAAAATACAGAGTCTATGTCTGGCACCAAGATAAAGATACTTTTGACAAACTCATCAATATGGTTCAATCCCATCAATCATTTTATACAGTTTCGTTAGGTTTAAGTGAACTTCTTGCTGATTTTTGTTTTGTTGGAGTTTATGATACAAGAGAAATGGAAAAACCCAGGACCGAGATTTCTACTGTAGTGCCTGTAAGCATGCTCATAAACAAGGGCATAGAATTACAGGAGGGGAGAAAATACTTCAAGGAAAAAATTCCTATAAGGATGACACCAGAAAGAATCGTTGAGAACTACGGTGATGTTATTTATGAGCCAGAAGGGAGGACAATTACAGCATATTTGAAAAAATTTTACTATCTTGAAAATGGGGAAAATATCGTCTTCTTCTAATTTGTATTCCCATCCAGATAAATTACTGGAAGACCATCTCATCAATGTAGCTGATTTGATGGAATATTTCTTATCAGAGAAACCGTTAGCTATTCAGAATGAGCTTAAAGAGGTTGCACGAATAATTGGTCTTACTCACGATATAGGTAAGTCAACCAGATATTTTCAGGATTATCTTTTTGCAGAAGAGTCAGCTAAGCAAAAATTAAAGTCTGAATATTCATCGCACAGTCTCTTTTCTGCTATATGTACCTACTTTATCGTAAAAGAATTTTGTCAAAAAACATGTAATGAAAATGTATTCTTGCCCCTTTTTGCTTACATTGCGGTAAGGAGGCATCACGATGACCTGATAGATGTAATGGATGAAGCATCACTATTTGATGAAAAAAATCTTCAAATACTACAAGCACAGCTTGAAAGCATTAATAATCATTCTTTTTCCACATTGTGCAATACATTGCATCAGAAAGGACTTCCCGTTTTGCTCACAAAGCTATTGATTAATACATGGTTTAACGAATTTGAGAGAGAATTAAAGTTTTACAAAAAATTAATAAGGAAAAACAAAGATTTGACACCTTATCTCACTTTAAATCTTATTTATTCGCTTCTTCTTGATGCAGACAAAACCGATGTAGTTCTTGAAAATTCCAATATTCCGATAAGAAAGACTTATGATGACAAAGATTGGGTAAAGAACTACTTAATAAAAGTAAAACCCATCCCGTCCATAATTAATGAACTAAGAACTAAAGCTTACCATGAGGTAATGAAAAAAGATATTGATCTGAATAAAAGATTTTATTCTATCAACTTACCCACAGGACTTGGAAAGACCCTTACCGGTCTTTCCTTTGCATTGAAACTAAAAAGCGAGCTCAGAAAATTGAAAGTCAATCCAAGAATAATTTACTCTCTACCTTTTCTAAGCATAATTGAGCAAAACGCTCAGGTCATTGAAAAAGTAATTGAAGAAAACGGAACAAATCCCACATCAAATATCATGCTCAAACACCATCATCTTGCAGAGATTTTTTACAAAACTGAAGAAAAGGAATATGAAACTCAAGAAGGGGAATTATTGATAGAGGGATGGAACTCGGAAATAATAATAACAACTTTCGTTCAACTCTTTCACACATTGTTTTCGAATAAAAACAGTAGTTTACGAAAATTCCACCGCTTTATCAATTCAATTATAATACTTGATGAGATACAATCTATACCTATTAAGTATTGGAAACTTATCAAAACAATCCTGATGTTACTTGCAGAGAAATTTAATTCATATGTCATTCTTATGACTGCTACCGAACCGCTGATATTTGATAAGAATGAAATATTTAGCATAACAGAGCCCTCTAAATATTATGATAACCTTAATAGAATAGAGTTATACTCGGAAATTGAAAATCCAGTCAAAATTGAACAAATTGTCAATCAAATTGATGAAAATCCAGAGAATTCAAAACTATTTATCTTTAATACAATTGCATCTGCCAAGAAATTCTATTCACTTCTTAAAATCAATTCTATATCAAAAACATTTCTCAGCACCCATATTGTTCCATTAGAAAGGCAAAAAAGAATTGAGGAAATTAGAAATGGAAAATACAAATTAGTTGTGTCCACTCAACTCGTGGAGGCTGGAGTAGACATAGATTTTGACATAGTTTACAGGGATATCGCTCCTCTTGACAGTATAATCCAGTCTGCTGGAAGGTGTAACAGAAATGCTAGTAATAAAAAAGGCACAGTTAAAGTATTCACTCTTACGGACGAACATGGCAGACGCTATGCATCCTATATTTATGATCCTGTTTTAATTGATATTACAGAGAAACTTCTATCTGCAAGGCAATTTTTTAATGAAAAACAGCTTTTCCAGCTACTTGATACCTATTTCCAACAAATTACTGAAAAACTGAATCAGACAGAATCCTCAGAAATTTTAGAGGCTGTTTCCAGATTGAGATATGATAAACAGGAGACGGATGAGTTGTCAATTTCTGATTTTAAACTGATAGAGGAAGACTATCCAGAAATAGATGTATTTATTGAATACGACGAAAGAGCAGTAAAAGTTTGGAAGGAATTTGAAAGAATTAAAATGATTAAAAACCTTTTTGAACGGAAAAAAGAATTTTTGCAAATTCGCAAAGATTTTTACGATTATATCATTTCTATTCCAGCAAATACTGAAAATCTACCTCCAAAAATTATGGATACTTATTACATCTCTCAAAATCAGCTTGAAGATTATTATGACCATGAAACAGGATTTAAAACCAAAGCAGGGCTATTGTTATGGTGAATTCAATGCACCCCACTGGCACCCTTATCTGGTATTATTACATCTGCTCCCGGGAGGTCTGGCTTATGTCAAGGCAGCTTACACCATGGCAGGAAAATCCATTTATTGAGATTGGCAGGCTACTGTCAGAAGAAGCATACAAAAGGGAAAGAAAAGAGATTCATCTTGAAAACATTGTTATAGATTTGTTAAAAACAGAAGGTGAAAATGTGGTGATTGGTGAGGTTAAGAAAAGCTCTCGTTTTGAGAAAAGTGCAAGGATGCAACTTGCTTTTTATCTGTGGAGGCTAAAACAACTCGGTATTGAAGCTACTGGGCAACTTCTCTTTCCAAAAGAAAAGAAAAAAATCATTGTTACCCTTACAAAAGAGCTTAAAGCCGAGCTCATTGAAGCGCAAGCCCAGATTAAAGAAATAATTAAAATGGAGATACCTCCGCCAGCACAAAAAACAAAATTCTGTTCAAAATGTGGTTATCAGGAGTTTTGCTGGTCATGAAACGCACAATTTACATATTTTCAGATGGCGAACTAAAAAGAAAAAGAAACACACTCTATTTTGAAACTGAAGAAGGCAAAAAATACATCCCTGTAGAAAACACATCAGAACTTTTTATCTTTGGTGAAGTTTCAATAAACAAGAGACTTCTTGAATTCCTCACAGAAAGCGAAATTATAATGCACTTTTTCAACTATTACGGCTACTATGTGGGCTCATACTATCCAAGACAGCATCTGAATTCTGGATATATGATACTAAAGCAGGCTGAACATTATCTTGACCCATCAAAACGGCTCATCCTTGCAAGGAAATTTGTAGAGGGTGCTGTGGAGAACATAAAAAAGGTGCTTGCTTATTATAAAAATAGAGGAAAACAACTGGGAGAGTATATTCAGAAAATAGAATCAATTTCTCAATCGCTACAATCCTGTAAAGACACAGAGGGATTGATGGCGATTGAGGGAAACATAAGGGAGCAATACTACTATGCCTTTGACAGGATTCTGGATAATGAGCATTTTATATTTGAAGGTAGAACAAGGAGACCACCAAAAAATCGGCTAAATGCCCTTATTAGTTTTGCAAATTCTATTCTCTATACAGTCTGTCTTAGCGAAATATATCATACCCATCTTGACCCCAGGATTGGTTTCTTGCATACCACGAATTTCAGGAGGTTTTCACTTAATCTTGATGTAGCAGAGGTCTTTAAGCCGATCATTGCAGACAGGGTGATATTTACACTGGTAAATAAAGGAATCATTAAACCACAGCATTTTGAACAGAAGCTTGATGGAATTGTTTTGAATGAGAAGGGGAGAGAGGTTTTTGTAAGAGAGATGGATGAGCGGCTCAAGGCAACTTTTGAGCACAGGGGGCTCGGCAGACATGTGTCTTACAGACAATTGATAAGGCTTGAACTCTATAAGATAGAGAAGCATCTCATAGGGGATGATGAATACAGACCTTTTATAACCTCATGGTAGAATGAATGTAATACTTGTTTATGATGTCAAAGAAGAAAGGGTTCAGAAGGTTTTGAAGATTTGCAGAAAGTATCTACACTGGGTGCAGAATTCTGTATTTGAGGGAGAGATAACAGTGGCAAGGCTTGAGAAGCTCAAGAGTGAGTTAAGGAAGATAATCAATGAAGAGGAGGACTCCATCATTATCTATACCTTCAGGACAGGCTGGTATACAAGGCGGGAGATAATGGGCATAGAGAAGGGAGGGGAAGAGGTGATACTCTGAGATTCGTCTATCCCTGATAATGCAAAAATGCTGGGACAGCGACGAAGGAAAAGTTGATTTTTTAAGGGAACTTATGATAAAAAATAAAATAATTCTATTGTTCTTTGAAAATTATGTTTTGATTTTTCGCATAAAAAATGGATTGCGAGCCTACCTATGAGGAATTGAAAC
>NZ_JBMFOO010000047.1:0-4622 GCF_049969575.1 Thermodesulfovibrio sp.
GAAAAGGAATCTGCAACGAATGGTATTTCAAGTAGATTTTAAATGAGGCAATTCGGGAGATTTATTTTAATTGATGGTTTGTTTTAAAATTAAAATTAATGTTTAAAAATGATGTCAGAGATGTAAAAAGAAGTTTTCAAAACAATGGAAGAAAATAACACACATCCAAAAGTTCGGAACAGAAGAGTTCATCTTGCAAATGAAAGAACCTTTCTTTCATGGATTAGAACAAGCATTGGAATAATGGCATTCGGATTTGTTGTTGAAAAATTTGCACTTTTTGTAAGGCAGATCTCCTTTTTTGTTTCTTCAACTTTACATCAGAAAGAGCCATCGCATGTTTTGGAGAAAGAACTATTACAGCCATCGCATGTTGGATATTCTTCATTCTTTGGTATATTTCTTGTCGCTCTTGGAGCATTAATGGGTTTTCTTGCTTTTATACGATATAAAAAGATTGAAAAACAGATTGATGAGGACAGTTATAAACCCTCTTTGTTACTTGATATACTTCTGGTAGTCGCTATTCTTGTAATAGCTGGCTTTTTGATAATTTATCTTATACATAGTATTTAATTTTTTTGTTCAAAAAGTATGATTCAACTTATTTTTATTCTTTGAAAACTTGTCTAAATTTTCTTAAGCTTAATATAATAAAAACATGATTAAAAATACTTTTATACTTCTTGATGGAATTGGAGAAAAAAGAGAACGAAAGCTATGGAGGCAAGGAGTTCTTACTTGGGAAGATTTTTTCAATTGTAAAGAGGTTCTTGATTTAGATTATGAAAAAAAACAAAGCTATGATGAGTTTCTTCACTGGGCTTATGAGGCTTTAATTTGCAAGGATTGTTGTTTTTTTGCTGAACATTTGAAAAAAAGAGAACACTGGAGGCTTTTTGAAGAATGGATGAACGATGTAGTATGCCTTGATATAGAAACAAACGGACTAACACCAGAGAAAGGTGGATATGTAACTGTGGTTGGACTTTATTCTCCAAAAGGGTATCAAGCTTTAGTTAAAGGAGAAAATCTCACAGAAGAAAATCTTCAGCAGTCCATTGATGGATACAGATATCTGATAACATTTTATGGAAGCATTTTTGATATTCCATTTCTTAAAAAAGAGTTTCCTAATTTGAAAATTGAACACATGCCTCATTTTGATTTATTTTTTGCAGGAAAAAGATTGGGAATTCATGGTGGGCTTAAAAAGCTTGAAACATTATTTCTGATTGAAAGACAGGAAGAGCTCAAAGGGCTTAACGGATATGATGCTGTAAAGCTCTGGAAAGCATATTTAAATGGAAGTACTGACAGTCTTGAGCGCCTTATTTCTTATAACAGAGCAGATACAGAAAATTTATTCCAGCTCGGAAAGATTTTTTATGATATGTTGCGCTCACAGGTAGGCATTGAAGAGTTTATAGATAATGGAACAAAAAGAGATTCTCAAAAAGTTTCTTAACTATTGTCTTACTGAAAAAGCCCTTTCTATAAATACAGTAAAGTCCTATGAAAATGATTTGAAAGGATTTTGTTTATATCTTCAGCAACAGCAAATTTCACCTTTAAATTGCGAAAAACAACTGGTTGTAAATTACCTTTTAGGCTTGAAAGAAAAAGGCTACAGTTCTTCATCCATTGCGAGAAACCTGTCTTCTTTAAAGCAGTTTTTTCGGTTTTTGATCTTTGAAAATTTAATAAATCATGATCCAACAGAGGGACTTAAATCACCAAAACTATGGCTCAGACTTCCAAAAGCTCTTGAAATTGATGAGATAAAAAAGCTTCTTTCAGTGATGCTTCAAAGCAAATATTACTTAAGAGATATTACCATGCTTGAATTGATGTATGCTTCAGGATTAAGGGTCAGTGAGCTTGTTAATCTAAAATTGAGCGATATAAACTTTGAAGCAGGATTTATAAGAGTTAAAGGTAAGGGTGATAAAGAAAGAGTTGTTCCAATAGTTTATCGTTCAATAGATAAAATTAAAAAGTATTTGATAGAGCTAAGACCAAAGCTTCTTAAAAAGAAGGCTTCCGATTATCTTTTTCTTAATAATCGAGGACAAGCAATGACCCGTCAGAGATTCTGGCAGAATCTCAAGGTAATGGGGAAAATTGCAGGCGTAAATGTAACACCTCATATGATTAGACACAGCTTTGCAACCCATTTGCTTGAAGGTGGTGCAGATTTAAGGTCTCTACAGAAAATGCTTGGTCATAGTGACATATCTACAACTCAAGTTTATACTAAAGTTTCAATGGATAGACTTCGTAAAGAGTATCTTAAACATCATCCAAGAGCTAAGTAAAGCTATAAGAAAGATTCAAACTTTTCTATTACTAATTCAATCTCAGCTAATGCTAATTCTTTCTTCCTGGAAGCGTTTAAATATTCTTTTTCTTAGTTCATGCTGAACACTATACTGATCAACAAATTCTCTTATTTGACAAACAATAGTAAAATCAAGAGAGTTCTCACCAAATCCGGGAATAAATCTTACTACTGGCTCGGGTTCACTAAGTAGTCCTTCAATTTCTACTGAAGCCTTTTTTGTTTCTTCAAGCAATATTTTCTCAACTCTTTCAAGATCTGATGAATAACTTACACTAACTGGAATCTGTAGAGTCGTTCTTTTTTCAGGTAAAAAATAGTTAACCACAATGCTTTGAGAAAGCTTGCTGTTTGGTATTATTAACATATTATTTGAAAGCATTCTGATTCTTGTAGTTCTCCATGAAATATCCTCCACATATCCTTCCTGTCCATTTTCAAGTCGTATAAAATCACCAATCCTTATTGTTTTTTCTGCCATAATATGAATTCCGGCAAAGAGATTTTCAAGAGTGTCTTTAAGAGCAAGAGCAACTGCTAATCCACCTATACCAAGTGCTGTTATAAGAGGTGCTATGGAAATTCCAAAAATGTTAAGTATTATTATAAAACCAATTAAATAGACGGCACTCTTTATTATTATATTTAAAAGACCTGTTGACTGCACAGAAACTGATGAGCGTTCCACATACCGCATAAAAAGTCTATTAGCGAGATTAGCAACAGGTATAGTTATTGATAGAATTATCAATACATGAATCGTTTTAATTATGTATAAATTATATTTTTGAGGAAATTCTGAGCTTTCAATTCCTATATAAAGGGCTATTCCAATGCACCAGAAAATTGAAGGAACTTTAATTGTATTTATTATTAATTTGTCTATGCCTGTTTTAGTCTTTTTACCCCAGTGATGAAGGATTTTGAATAAAAAAAATCTTGCAAACAGTAAAACTCCTGCTACAGCTACTACTATTATAGATAAAACTGCAATTTTTTCAATATTCATAAAATTATCCTTAAATTGTCTTCAATTCCTGAATATGAAGGAAATATCACGCATTAGAACCTGCATTAAATCACGACAATAGATTATAGCAAGCAGTCTTAAAAAATCAAGAGATTTTAGTTAATCAAAGCTGGCAACTTAGGGATTTTTTCTATTCTCAATTTCAGGTATAATAAAAATCTATGACTGGAATCATCAAAGCAATGGGCCTTGTTTTTGGAGATATTGGAACAAGCCCAATATATACTTTAACTGTTACATTTTTAATTCTTGAGCCTACCTATGAAAATGTTCTCGGAGTTCTCTCTCTTATTTTCTGGACACTTGTTATACTTCCTACGATTCAATACAATGTTCTTGCAATGAGACTAAGTATAAGGGGTGAAGGTGGAACAATTGTTCTTGCTGAGATATTTAAATCTCTTTCAAAATCAAAAAAAGCTAAAGGAGTTGTCACATTTTTATCCTTTATAGGAACTTCTTTTATGATGGGTGATGGTGTTATAACTCCATCAATAAGTATTTTAAGTGCTGTCGAGGGTTCAGCTTTTATACCAGAAATAACAATTTCGCAAGAGATGATTATTTTAGGAGCCATGGTTATTGCTATATTTTTATTTCTTTTCCAAAAAAAGGGAACTGAAAAGGTTGCCTCTGCTTTTGGTCCTGTAATGGTTATATGGTTTTCTTCTCTTCTTATTCTTGGTATCTATGGAATTTTAAAAAATCCTGAGGTTTTGAAGGCTGTAAATCCATATTATGCTATAGATTTTGTTTTAAAAAATGGGTGGAAAGGCTACTTAATCTTAGGAGAAGTCATTCTCTGCGTAACAGGTTGTGAGGCAATGTATGCAGATATGGGACATCTTGGTTCAAAGCCTATAAGGCAGGCATGGACAATTTTGTTTTTTGTTCTTTCAATTAATTATTTCGGTCAGGGTGCTTTTATTCTATCTCATCCTGAGGTTAAAAACATTCTTTTTGAACTATCTTTAAATTTTTCATACTCTCTTTATGTTCCTTTTTTGATTTTAAGTATAGCTGCTACAATTATTGCTTCGCAGGCAATGATAAGTGGAATGTTTTCTATTGTCTATCAAGCAATTACAACAAGAATAATGCCAATGTTGAAGATTGATTATACCTCAAAAGAATTAAAATCCCAAATATATATTGGAACTGTTAACTGGTTTTTATTGATTGCAGTTTTATTCATTATGTTAGAGTTTAAAACTTCTTCAAATTTAGCAGGAGCCTATGGATTGACGGTAA
>NZ_JBMFOO010000048.1:0-3320 GCF_049969575.1 Thermodesulfovibrio sp.
GGTTTTAAAAGATTTTTAAGAAAGTTTTTTATTCCGTCCATTTATTACTTTTTCATAACTTTCATTACTGCTTCCATAATATCTCTGTAATTTGGATAATAAGCTTCTTCTAAAACTCTATTTGCTGGTGCAGGAGCATCTGGTAAAGCGACTCTTCTTGGTGGTGAATGAAGATAATCAAAAAGATTCTCCGATATAAATGCTAATATTTCTGCCGAAAAACCTCCTGTCTTCCAACCTACATCTGCTATAACAACTTTTCCTGTTTTTTTTATAGATTGTAAAATTATTTCAGTATCATATGGTTTAAGACTTCTCAAATCTATCACTTCTGCATCTATGTTGTGTTCTCTTCCTAAATGATCTGCTGCTTTTAATGATTCTAAAACCATATAAGAAATACTAATAATGGTTATGTCTTTGCCAGTTTTTCTTATAACTCCTTTACCTATTGGAACAGAATACGTATTTTCTGGAACCACACCTTCAATTCTGTAAAGCCATCTATCGTCTATATAGACAACAGGATTTGGATCCTGAACCGCTGAAATCATCAATCCTTTTGCATCATATGGGGTTGAGGGCATCACAACTTTTAAGCCTGGAACATGGACAAAAAAATTATGAAGAGCCTGAGAATGCTGTGCTGCCTGTTCACCGCCTCTATTTATTATTCCCCATATTACCACAGGAACATTTAATTTACCTCCAAACATATAATGCCAATTTGCTGCCTGGTTAATAATTGGATCCATGGCAAAAAGCATAAAGTCCATTCTTGGATGCACAACAATTGGTTTCATTCCTGCGATAGCTGCACCAACAGCTGCTCCGGTTACAGCATTTTCAGATACAGGTGTATCTATAACTCTCTCAGAACCGAACTTCTCAAGAAGACCTCTACAAGTATTCCCAACATACCAAGGGCTTTTAACTCCCTGTCCTATAATAAAAACAGACTCATCTGATTCCATCAATTGATGAAGAGATTCATTTATTGCCAAACTATACTGAAGTTTTCTATTCTTTGAAGACATATTTATTCACCTCTTCTTTTTTTGGATTCGGGCTATTATTAGAAAAAATATGAGCCTTTTTTACTTCTTCCTCTATCTTTCTTTTTATTTCTTCTATCTCTTTATTTGTGATTATTTTATTCTTAATAAGAAATCTCTCAAATCTTACAATTGGATCTCTTTTCCTCCATTTTTCAACTTCTTCTTTTGATCTGATATCTGTATGAACTCCCTGAATATTATCATCAGGGCCTACATGACCTCTAAGTCTATAAGTAATGCATTCTATAAATACAGGCCCATTTTTAGACCTGCATAATTCAACTGCTTTTTTAGCAGTTTCATAAACTTTTAAAACATTATTCCCATCAATTCTAAAGCTTTTAATTTCAAATGGTATAGCAAGTCTATAAATATATGGATTAACCCTACATTCTCTAATTGGCATATGAGTGGAATAGAGATTATTTTCACAAACAAAAATGATAGGTAGTTTTTTTAGGGCTGCAAAATTTAGACATTCATGTAAAACTCCCTCTCCTGCTGCACCATCACCAAAAAAGCTTACTGTTACTCTATCTTCTCCTTTTATTTTAGAGGCTAAAGCAGAACCTACTGCCAGAGAAATAGTTCCAGCAACAATTGGTGCAGCTCCAAGAAGTCCAACTTCAGGACAAATAAGATGCATTGAACCTCCTCTACCTCTTGAACATCCTGTCTCTTTACAATATATTTCAGCAATCATTTCATTTAGGCTACCACCTTTTGCAATGTAATGACCATGTGATCTATGATTTCCAAAAATGTAGTCTTCCTTTTTAAGGGCTGCACATATACCTACAGCTATTGCTTCCTCACCAGAATAAAGATGACACGGTGTTTTTATTATGCCTTCTAAGATTGGCTCAACAAGGCTCTCCTCAGCAATTCTTATTTTTAGCATAGTTTCGTATAAATCCAATAAAAATTTTTTAGAATATTTCATTTTTCCTCATTAATATATTTTTTCTTTGTTATAACTGTTAAAACAGTCAAAAAAATAATTTTTAAATCTGTTAAAAAAGAATGCTCATTAACATATTTTAACTGTAGCTTTATTTTAGTAGGTCTTATCTTTTCCATATATGTTTTTTCTGGATCAGGAGAACCAGCTAAAATTGCTCCTTCATCAGGATTCCACAGAGATGCCCAATCTGTTATTCCAGGCTTTACTGTTAATATCTTCTTTTCTTCTTCAGTAAACATATTAACATAAAATGGAACTTCAGGGCGAGGACCCACAATGCTCATCTCTCCTTTCAAGACATTTATTAACTGTGGCAGTTCATCAATCTTATATTTTCTGAGAAATCTTCCAATTTTTGTTATTCGTGGGTCATCATCAGCTGTAGAAGGACCTCCAATCTTTTCAGCATCTACAATCATTGTTCTAAACTTATATATCCTGAAAGGCTTCCCATATTTACCAACTCTTATCCCACGGTAAAAAACAGGCCCGCTATCTTCCTTTTTAATTAAATAGGCGATTACTAAAAAAAGAGGGGTTAGAAAAATTAATCCGATACTTGAAACTATTATATCAAAAGCTCTTTTAAGCATACTTGATCCTACTTGCTACCATATCCGTAAAACTCTCGAATTTTATTTGCTACATAGTAAACATCATCGTCAGTTAAAGATGTATTCATGGGCAAAAGAAGACATCTTTGGAACATTTTTTCTGTAAATGGAAGTTTTACATTAAACCCAAGTTTTTCCCATTGATGAACTGCTTTGCCACCCCACTGGATTATTGTTCCGATCCCATTTTTACTTAAATATTCTTTAAGTTCATCCCTTCGTTCGGCTTCTATTTCATAGTTTTGATATATGTCAAAATGCTCAGGATCACTGTTAGGCGCAGGAGGAAGAACTATCTCTTTTACATCTCCGAGCAGGCTCTGATAAAGACCTGCTATTTCTCTGCGTCTGGAAATCTCTTGCTCATAGAAAGAAAGTTTATAATTGAGAATAGCTGCTTGTATGTTATCTAGACGAGAATTGAATCCCCATATTATAACTTCACCTGTTTCATCCCTTCCATGGTCTCTAAGCATTCTGAGTTTTTTATATATTTTTTCATCATTTGTAAAAACTACACCTCCATCTCCGAGACATCCAAGTGTTTTAGCAGGATAAAAACTCACAACCCCAGCAAGACCAAAAGTTCCTGCACATCTTCCTTTAAATTTAGAGCCCAGTGCCTGAGCAGCATCTTCAACAATAATTAAATTATTTTTATCAGCTATTGATTGTAACTCATCC
>NZ_JBMFOO010000048.1:3330-4300 GCF_049969575.1 Thermodesulfovibrio sp.
TAGCTGTTCTTCCATTCAACTGGGTTGGCATAATGGCTTTTGTGCGTGAAGTAATAGCCTTTTCTACAGATTGATGATCAATGAGATGATCCCTCCCACATTCAACAGGAATAGGAGTAGCTCCTGTAAAATATATAGCTGAAGCTGTTGCCACCATTGTATGAGAACAGAAAATTACCTCATCACCTGGTCCTATCCCTGCTGCTCTTAAGGCAAGATGAAGCCCATCAGTTGCATTACCAACTCCGACTGCATATTTTGCTCCTACATATTTGGCAATATTATTTTCAAACTCCTCCAAATCCTTCTGCAATATAAATGCACCACGCCTTCCAACATCTCTTATAATGGATAAAAACTTTTCTTCATTAGAAGTAAATACATATGGATAATTGAAAAATGGAACATTTCTTATTTCACCCATCTTTACTCCTTATATTTTATTTCTTTGCAACTGCATAAATTATTTTGAATTCTTTATTAGGTTTATCCACAGGTATTGAAACAGGTTCTGTATAATTTGCCATCCCCTCTTTTATCTCGTAAGGGAGAGGCCTTTGCTTTCCCATAAATATTCTTTTAAGATATGCTCTTGCCTTCAGACTTCCTGGAATTAAATTTAACTTTACAGCCATTTTCTTTATAAAAGAAACTACTCTGTTCTTTATTCCATGTTTTTCTACTTTAAATGCTCCGAATAGCTTAACTTCCTTAAATTCATTTCTTAATGCTTCGTATAATTCAGGAACAGAAAAATATTTAACAGAATATGGAGATGGATGAAAATCTTCCCACTCTTTGTTAACTGTACATATAATAAGAATTCCTTCTTCTCTTAAAACTCTTTTGGCTTCTTGTATAAATTTTTGAGGTTCTTTTAAGTAGTATATAGCTTCAAAAAGTAAAACTAAGTCAAAGGTTTCTTCTGAAAAGGGAAGGTTATGAGCATCCATTATCTCTATTTTTATTT
>NZ_JBMFOO010000049.1:0-4253 GCF_049969575.1 Thermodesulfovibrio sp.
CTGGAGGTCGGGGGTTCAAGTCCCCTACCGTCCATCAAGAATTATCAAGGGTTTGCAAGAAATCACTTTTTAGACTTTCGCAAAATTGTCATACTGTAGTTTTTCAAGAGTTTTACCGCATCAATGTAAATCTTTGCTACTTCTATTCGCAGTTTCCGGTTAAAATCTTATCTATGATTTTGAGGATGCTGTTTTCTCCATTGAGATGGCGCCTCACGGAGTCCATCTTTTCCCCAAATTCCTCTTTTTTCCTGTCTTGCCAGTCTTTGTGCCTGCAAAAACCATTCAGTATATTTAACATTTGGCGGCACTGTATAAACCATAGCATATCCATCTCTTACCATCATATAGTTAAGCATCCTCCCATTTTTATCCCACAGATATGCAAGAATTCTTCCATATCTGTCTCTGTGCTGAACATCGAGTTCAATTTTTACAAGCCAGTCACTTTCTTTAATGAGTTTTCTTAGATGATTTTTAGCTCTTCTTCCCCATGGTTCCTGGGCAAGCTCTGGTGCATCTATTCCAATAAGACGCACTCTTTCAGTTTTAACTATAATCCCAAAAAAACTGCCCGTAACAATACTGACAGTATCACCATCATTGATTTCTGTGACTTTGTAATAATCAGCCTCTTTTTTTGCGCAGGCACTGGTGAAAATAAAAAATACAAGAAACAGTAGAATCCCAAAGCCTATGAAATTTTTAGTATAATAGTATTGCATAAATTAATTTTAACATGAAAAATATTGTTCTCATAGGATTCATGGGCACAGGGAAGAGCTCAGTTGGGAAAATTCTATCAAAAAAACTTGGTTTTAAATTCATTGATGTTGATAAAGTTATTGAAAAAACAACAGGCATGAAAATTTCTGAGATTTTTTCAAGATTTGGAGAGCCCCGTTTCAGAGATATTGAATCAGAAGTTATAAATCTCATAACTCAAAAAAACAGACAGGTTATTGCCACAGGCGGAGGAGTTGTTTTAAGAGAAGAAAATATGAAAAAACTTAAGGAAAATGGTGTAATTTTTTGCCTTAAAGCTTCAGAAAATGTTATTTTTGAAAGAGTGAAGCATTGTAAAGACAGACCTCTACTGCAGGTGGAAAATCCTGAAAAAAGGATAAAAGAACTCCTTGAAAAGAGAAAACATCTTTATGAAAAAGCAGATTTTTGCATTGACACAGAAGGATTAACTCCTGAGCAGGTGACAGAAAAAATAATTGAGAGGTTGATAGATGGAAAAACTTAGAGTTGAATTGGGTGAACGAAGTTATGAAATTCTCATTGACAGAGGAAATCTTTCCCTCATTGGAGAGAGGCTGCTAAGATTTTCTGTAGGAAAGAAAGTATCTATCATAAGCAATCCAAAGATTTTTGAGCTTTACGGCGAAAGAGTAATAGCATCATTAAAAAAAGAAGGATTCGACACTTATTCAGTTTTAGTCCCAGATGGAGAGCTTTACAAAGACTACTTCTGGGCATACCATATTCTTACTCAACTTCTTGAAGCAGGATTTGACAGACGCTCCTCACTTATTGCCTTAGGAGGAGGAGTGATAGGAGACCTCACAGGCTTTGTTGCTTCCATATATATGAGAGGCATACCTTACATTCAGATACCAACAACCTTGCTTGCTCAGGTTGACAGTTCAGTAGGAGGAAAAACTGCTGTTAACCATCCTCTTGGCAAAAACATGATTGGGAGTTTCTGGCAACCTTCTTTAGTATGGATTGATGTTGATACCCTTGATACTTTACCTGAAAGAGAGTTTATTTCAGGTTTGGCTGAGGTTATAAAATATGGAATTATATGGGATAGAGAATTTTTTGAATTTCTTGAGATAAATAGGGAAAAAATTCTGAGAAAAGAAAAAGAAGTACTGATCCAGATAATAAAAAGAGCCTGTGAGATCAAGACAGAGGTTGTTTCAAAGGATGAAAGAGAAAGCTCTCTTCGAGCCATACTCAATTATGGTCATACAATCGGGCATGCCATTGAAACTCTGACAGGTTATGGCAGATATCTTCATGGAGAGGCAATATCAATTGGAATGGTCTATGAGGCAAAGCTCAGTAGAATGCTTGGTTTTCTTGAAACAGAAAGTCTGGAAAGAATAAAAAATATTTTGAAAAACTTTGGATTACCCATAAATCTACCTCTTAATATGGATTCATCAGCCATGATAAAAACCATTTTGCTTGATAAAAAGAACATTGAAGGAAAAATCAGAATGGTCATTCCAGAAGCAATAGGTAAGATGAAAATAAACTTTGAAATATCAGAGGAAGATTTAAAAAAGGTTTTAAATGAATGAAAAAATTTTAGTTGTTGAGGACGAAAGAGAGATTGCTGATTTAATAGCCTATACACTTAAAAAGGAAAATTTTGAAGTAACAATAGCTCTTGATGGTGAGACAGCTTTAAAGAAACTAAGAGAAAATTTCTTTGATCTCGTGGTTCTTGACCTCATGCTGCCTAAGATTCAGGGACTTGAGATATGCAAAGTTATAAGAAATAATCCAGATATGCAGAAAACGGGAATAATAATTGTAACTGCAAAGGGTGAAGAGTTTGATAAAATCACAGGACTGGAAGCTGGAGCAGACGATTACATTACAAAGCCTTTCAGCTCAAAAGAGCTTCTGGCAAGAATAAAAGCAGTTTTAAGAAGAACAATGCCAGCACATTCTAAGCAGAAGATTATAAAAATAAAAGAAATGGTAATAGATAAGGAAAAATACCTGGTAACAGTAAAAGGACAGCCAAAAAGGCTCTCAGCAACTGAGTTTAAACTTCTTTTATACCTTGCAGAAAGACCAAATAAAATTTTTAATAGAGACCATCTTCTTGATGCTGTATGGGGGCATGAAATTTATGTGGATTCAAGAACAGTGGATGTTCACATAAGAAGACTTCGTTTAAAAATTGAAGAGGATCCTGATAATCCAGAATATATTAAAACACTTCGTGGAATTGGCTATTACATTGAGGCTTAATGGTAGCGGAATTTTTAATATTGCTGATTTTTCTTTTAATTCTTATAATTTTGATACTGGCAGGCAGGATAAAAACACTTTCTCAAAAAATTCATGAGCTGCAGTCTGAAAAAAATGTTTATGAATTAACTCAAATTAAATCACCTCAAAGCTTTGAAACAATTTTAAAATCAATAACAGAAGGACTTCTTATTATTGATCCCAGAGGTTACATAATGCTTGCCAATCAAAGTCTTAAAGATATTTTAAGAATAGATGAACCTCCAGAAGGAAAACAGGTTATTGAAGTTATTAGAAACATAGATTTAATAAATCTTATAAGCTCAGCAATGGTTGAAAAACAAGATTTGACAGCAGAAATCATAGTTAAGAAAGCTGGAAAAGACATATATCTTCTTGCCAAAGCAATGCCTGTGGTTGATTCAGGAAGTGTCTCTTTTCTAATAATTCTTCTTCATGACATAAGTAGACTTAAACAACTTGAAAATATAAGAAGAGATTTTGTCGCAAATGTTTCTCATGAACTTAAAACACCTGTTACTGCCATAAAAGGCTATGCGGAAGCTCTTCTTGATGGAGCTATTGATGAAAGAGAGAATGCCAAAAAATTTATTGAAATCATAAAAAATCAGGCAGACAGACTTAATGCACTGGTAGAAGACCTTTTGACTCTCTCAAGGATTGAATCAGGAGATATAAAAATTGAAAAGGAAAAGATACTGCTTGAGAGTCTGGTAGAGTCGGTTTTTGAGATTTTTAAGGACAGGGCAGAAAAAAAAGGGCTTCTTTTAAAAAAAGAAATTCCCTATGAAACATTTATTTATGCAGATAAAGATAGATTTACCCAAATAATGATAAATCTCATAGACAATGCCATAAAATTTACTGAAAAAGGCTTAGTAAAAGTGAGATTTTTCCAGGAAAATGATAAAGGAATTCTTTCAGTGGAAGATACAGGGATAGGAATTCCAAAGGAGCATCTCTATAGAATTGGAGAGAGATTTTACAGGGTTGATCAAGCCCGTTCAAGACAGCTTGGAGGAACAGGGCTCGGATTAGCTATAGTTAAACACCTTGTTTTAGCTCATGGATGGCAGTTCAAAATTGACAGTGAAGTGAATAAAGGAACAGAGGTAAAAATTATTATTCATGATAATTTTTGAAAACTACCTTATTGCCTCACATAAAAATCTATTCGAAAGGAGTTTTTACCTTTTTCTTGACACCGTGTTGTCCTTGCATCCCTTGTGGGT
>NZ_JBMFOO010000050.1:0-4053 GCF_049969575.1 Thermodesulfovibrio sp.
GATAAACTGTTGTTGCTGAACCTGAAATTGATAGCCACTCTGTAATGTCAGCTGCATAAGTAAAAATAGGAAAAAGTAAAAAACTCAAAACAAATAAAGCTTTTTTCATGTGCCCCCTCCTTAAAAAATTAAATAAAAAAACCACGAAAGCTTAAACTCAAGCTCTTCTGAGCTAAATTAAGCCTTCGTGGCTTGGAAAAATGTTATCAAAATAGGAGATACAATGTCAAGAAAAATCTTGCAAAAATGTAAAAGGTATAATTATTATAAAAAATTACAGCAACTGGAGGACAGAATGAGAAGAATTTTACTTTCTGAAAAAGATTTACCAAGACAATGGTATAACATACAGGCTGATATGCCAAAGTTACCTCCTCCACCACTTAATCCAAAAACAAAGAAACCGATTTCTCCTGATGATTTAAAAATTATCTTTCCCGTGTCTCTTATTGAACAAGAAGTTACTACTGAAAGATGGATAGATATTCCACAAGAGGTTTTAGATATATATGCAAGCTTTCGTCCAACCCCTCTTTATAGAGCAATTGGACTTGAAAAGGCTCTTAAGACTCCTGCAAGGATTTATTTTAAACATGAAGGTTTTGGCCCGGCAGGGAGTCATAAGACAAATACTTCAATACCTCAGGCTTACTACAATAAAATTGAAGGGATAAAAAGAATAGCCACAGAAACTGGTGCAGGTCAGTGGGGTTCTGCCCTTGCATTAGCAGGAGCATTAATGGGAATAGAGATTACCGTCTATATGGTAAGAGTAAGCTATGATCAGAAACCGTACCGCAGAATAATGATGGAAACATGGGGAGCACAAGTTTATCCATCTCCCTCTGATAAAACTGAATCAGGAAGAAGAATTCTTCATGAAAATCCAGATCATCCTGGAACACTTGGAATTGCCATCTCAGAGGCAGTTGAAGATGCAGCAACCCATAAAGATACAAACTATGCTCTTGGTTCAGTGCTAAATCATGTTTTGCTTCATCAAACAATTATAGGACTTGAATGCAAAAAACAGCTTGAAATTGTAGGAGACTATCCAGATATTGTAATTGGTTGCTGTGGAGGAGGAAGCAATCTCGGTGGTATAAGCTTTCCATTCCTTTATGATAAGATTCATGGGAAGGATTTAAGAGTTATTGCTGTAGAGCCATCTTCGTGCCCTACACTTACAAAGGGCGAGTTCAGATATGATTACGGCGATACCGCAGGATTTACACCTTTTCTCATGATGTATACCCTCGGACATGATTTTGTTCCTCCAGGAATTCATGCAGGAGGTTTAAGATATCATGGAGACGCTCCTCTCATAAGTCAGCTATATCACGATGGCCTGATTGAAGCACAGGCAGTAGGACAGACATCTGTCTTTGAATCTGCCATGCTTTTTGCAAGAAGCGAGGGAATTATTCCTGCTCCTGAAAGTGCTCATGCCATCAAGGTAGCAATAGATGAAGCATTAAAAGCAAAGGAAGAAGGAAAAGAAAGAGTAATACTTTTCAATCTAAGCGGAATAGGATTTCTTGATCTTCCTTCTTATGAGGCATATTTATCCGGGAGGCTTTCTGATTTTGAATATCCAGATGAAAAAATAAAGGAAGCTCTGAGAAAACTGCCTGAAATTTTTTGATTTCAACTGCTAAAATCAGGATAGTATTCTTCAGAGAATATTTAAAAAATCTTTCCTGGATTCATAAATCCCTTTGGATCAAAAATTCTTTTTATAGCCTGCATCAGTTCAATCTGTTTTTTTTCTAACTGAATATTAATATAAGGTTTTTTTGTTATGCCAATTCCATGTTCTCCTGAAATGGCTCCTCCCAGACTTACTACAAATTCAAAGATTTTTTTGACAAGTTCAAATCCTCGAGTTTTTTCCTCTTCATTGCCTTTTTCAACGAGAATGTTTACATGAATATTGCCATCTCCAGCATGACCAAAAGATATAATTGGAATATTTGATTCATTTGAAAGCTGATTTAACTTTATAAATGTTTTTGAGAGACTGTCTAAAGGAACAACAATATCAATATTGATTTTTTCTTTGTCCTGCATCTTCAAAATACATGGTGAGATGCTTCTACGGGCTTTCCATAAATTTTCTCTTGCATAGTAGTCTGTGGCAATCTGCGTTTCTCCTTTAAGTTTTCTCGCAATATTAACAATTTTTTCTCCATCTCTTTTAATAGAGGTTATTTCTCCATCAAGTTCAACAAGAAGCAAAGCTTCCACCTGAGTGGGCAGCCCCAATTCATAATTTTTTTCAATTAAGCTTAAACAGGAGCTGTCAAGAAATTCAAGGGTTCTTGGAACAATCCCTGAGCCAATGATTTTTGGAACAGCCTCTCCAGCAGAATCTATTGAATCAAAACTTATCAAAAGAGTAATTACTTCCTCTGGTTGTGGTAAAACCCTGAGGATTACTTTTGAAATTATTCCCAGTGTGCCTTCTGAACCAATAAAAAGCTCTTTTAATTCATATCCTGTAACTCTTTTAAGTGTTTTCCCACCTAATGTCAAAACTGCACCATTGGAAAGCACAACTTCACATCCCAGGCAATAGTTTCTTGTAACCCCGTATTTAACAGCTCGCGGACCACCAGCATTTGTTGCTACATTTCCACCAATTGTGCAGTAATCAAGAGATGCAGGATCCGGAGGATAAAAAAGTTCATGAATCATTAATTCTTTTTGAAGTTCTCCATTTATAACACCAGGTTCTACAATAGAAGTAAAATTTTTTTGATTTATTTCCAGAACTTCTCTCATTTTTTCAAGGCTAATTATAATGCTTTTTGAATTAATAGGAATAACTCCTCCTGCCATGCCTGTTCCAGCACCTCGTGGTAGTATTTTTAACCCTTTATTTGTTGCCCATTTTACAATTTTTACAATTTCTTCAGTGCTTTTAGGCCAAGCAACAAGCTCTGGAAGGCTTCCCTTTGCATAGGAAGCATCATAGCTGTAGCATATAAGGTCTTCTTTTTCGTCGGATATTTCTATTCCTTCAATTAATGTTAAATCTTTCATACATATGCCTCTGCTTCTTTTAGTTCTAAGGAAATTACTGTGGATACTCCTTCTTCCTGCATTGTTACTCCGTAGATATAATCTGCAATCTCCATCATGAGCTTATTATGGGTTACAATAAGAAATTGCGTGTTACTGCTTAACTGTTTTATCAATTTTCTTAATCTAAGGGTATTGATATCATCAAGAGGTGCGTCCACCTCGTCAAGAATGCATACAGGAGATGGACGAATACTTAAACAGGCAAATATAAAAGATAAAGCAGTAAGTGCTTTTTCTCCTCCAGAAAGAAGATTTATGTTGCCTGTCTTTTTGCCTGGCGGCTGAACATGTATTTCTATCTCTGACTCAAGGATGTTGTTTTCATCAGTGAGAATAATTTCAGCTTTTCCTCCTTCAAAAAGCTCATTAAATAGGCTGTTAAATCTTTCTTTTAAAAGATTGAATGTTTCTCTTAGTTTCTTTTTCGTGAGGGAGTTAATTTTTTTTATTGCTTCTTGTAGTTCTTCTATGGATGTTACAATGTCCTGTTTCTGGTTGATTAAAAAGTTATATCTTTCTTTAACATCTTCATATTCCTTCAAGATTTCAACATCAACAGGGCCAATTTCTTTGAGTTGATTTTTAAGCTGCGTTATGCGAGATTTAAATGTTTCCGTTTCTTGAGCTAGCTCAATCTGTTCTTTAATTATGTCAATTCCATAAATGCTGTAAATCTCATTCCATAGATTTTCAAGCTTTACTTTTTTTTCGCCTTCAATGGTTTTCTTCTCTCCAATTTCTGCTGTAATTTGGTGTAATTTTTCGTTTATGCTATGGTATTTTTTTTCCAGTTCTGTTAAAGATTCTTTTTCATTCTGAAGTTCTGTATAAAGCTTTTCTATTTGTTCTTTTAGATTGACTGTTTCAAGAGTAATCATTTCAATTGCTTTTAATATCTCTGCTTTTTCTTTTTCAATCTGAGATAATCTTTTCTGACTTTGCTCAATCTCTTTTTCATTTTTCTGT